>LGGY01000148.1 GCA_001509335.1 Fidelibacterota bacterium 46_43 | reverse complement strand
ACTTCATATATACGATTAACAATATTATCTTGCGTTGTGTCGCATTTCGCTGTATTTTACCCCCGGGGTGGGGGGCGCTACCTAAACGAAATCCTATATTCCATCTCTCCTATAATTCCGGAACGAAATCAAAAAAATCCTATTCATCCCATTAAAGAAGTTAGAAGCTGGAAGTTTGAAGTTGGCGTCGCTGCGCTCCTGGTGTCCATCGACTCAATCATCCAATCAAATCAATCTATTCAATCAAATCAATCTATTCAATCAAATCAATCTATTCAATCGAATCATTCGACTGCAGACTGCCGACTGTCGACTGCCCACTGCCGACTCAACAACGTCTCAACGTTTTCATTGCTTTTTAAGAAAAAAAACGGGAATTTCCCGCCGTGAAGATAAAGAGACGCACAATACAAAAAATTCCCAACTGACATAGAGGATCGCATGGATGAATCCATCAAAAGCGGCATTGATATCGATCTTGGAAATCAATGCTCCCGCACCGCTTATTCCTGGGCAAAAAAAAGTTTTATCCATCGCGCCCCGGGATCGGGGAATCCCCTGATGACGATGGATGGGGTCTTTTCCAATGTGATGGATTACAGGGGTGTGAAGGTGGGGATTTCGTCCGATGGGATCGGGACGAAAATCGAACTGGCCGAGCGGACCGGCATCTATGATACCCTGGGTTTTGACCTGGTGGCCATGACCGCCGACGACCTGGCGGCCAATGGCATTGAAGCCGTGAATCTGTCCAATATCCTGGATGTGGATCACCTGGATCATAAGATTGTGGATGACCTGATGCGGGGACTCTATCACGCGGTGAAAATTGCCCGGATGACCGTCACCGGAGGCGAAATTGCCGAACTGGGTAACCGGATTGGCGGGTATGGAAACCGCATGCACTTTAACTGGTGCTCCACGGCGACAGGACTCATTCCCGAAGGCGCCGAACTGATCGACGGATCCAATATCCGTCCCGGCCAGATTGTGGTCTCCCTTGCTTCCCAAGGATTCCGGAGCAACGGTTTTTCCCTGATCCGGCATGTGATGCACAAAACCTTCGGACCTGAGTGGCATGTGCAGCCCTTCTCCGGTCAGCAAAGCTGGGGAGAGGTTCTTTTAACCCCCTCCCGGATTTTTGCCCCCCTCATCACCGATTTGATCACTGCCCGCATTCCTCTTTACGGCATCGCCCATATCACCGGCGGCGGAATCGGTGAAAATTTTGCCCGGGTGTTGAAAAGTTCCGGCTATGGGGCTGAACTGGACCGGCTGTACGATCCCCATCCCGTGATGAAAAAAATCCAGGAACTGGGATCCGTCCCCGAAGAAACCGCATACCGCCTGTGGAATATGGGAAACGGCATGCTTCTGGTGACAGATGAACACGCATTTTCCCCCCTGAAGGAATTGGCGGAAAAAGTTGAATATCCCGTCCAGCAGGCTGGATATATTGTGCCCGAACCGCGCATTCGCATCGTCTCCCGGGGCAACAATCCCCAACAGCTTGAGTATCCCCTAAGGTAAAGGAGCCTTTTGTGCCACAGACGTATTTTATCCAACTCATCCTGAAAGACACAGTCAGAGATGTCACCGGCGAGCGGGTGAAACATTCTGCCAAACGCTATCTGAACCTGAATACAGGCCGTGTGAAATCCTCCAGGCTCTTTACCGTCCGGCTGGATGTATCCCCTGAAGAAATCCGGCTCTTTGCCGAATCGGTCCTCCGGGATCCGGTGATGCAGGATGTTTATATCGGCACCTTTTACCCGGCAGAGGGATTTGCACGCAAGCTGTTGATTGCCAAACGTCCCGGGGTGACCGACGACGAAGGCATCTCGGCACAAAAAGCCCTGGGCGATATCCTGAACCGGGCATTTTCCACCCATGTCCAGCAGATTTATACGGCGGATCTCTTTTATTTTGAAAAACCGGTAGCCCATAAAGACCTCATCACGCTGGGAGAAGAACTCCTGGGCAATCCCCTCATCAACCATTTTGAAGCCGGTCCCGTGGATGAACCTGTCACTTATGTGCCGGATGTGCGCATGGGATCACGGGCCGAAATACGGACCATTCCCGTGAATCGTGAGGATAATGAACTGCTCCAGCTATCTTCGGAAATGTTGCTCTCCCTGAACCTGGACGAAATGAAGACCATCCGGGACTATTTTAACCGGGAGGATGTGAGGTCGGCCCGGAAAAAGGCCGGACTCAATGAACATCCCACCGATTGTGAACTGGAAATTCTGGGACAGACCTGGTCCGAACACTGCAAACACAAGGAATTCAATGCCCTGATCCATTTCCGGGATGAAGAGACGGGACAGGATGAAATCATTGATTCCCTTTTTAAAACCTATATTCGCAAATCCACCGATATCATCCGGAAACGTTTTGAAAAAGCAGGTAATCCCTGGCTGCTGAAAGTGTTTACCGATAATGCCGGCGTGGTCCGGATCAATGAAGATTCCTGCTTTATCTGGAAGGTGGAGACCCACAATTCTCCCTCGGCCCTGGATCCTTACGGTGGAGCTCTGACGGGTATTGTGGGAGTGAACCGGGATCCGTTGGGGACGGGCATCGGGGGAGCCAGATTGCTTTTCAATACCAATGTTCTTTGCTTTGGAAATCCCGATCATCCCGGTGAGCTCCTGCCCGGACAGCTCCATCCCCGGCGCATCATGACCGGCGTGGTGAAAGGGATTGAAGACGGGGGCAATAAATCGGGGATTCCCACCATCAACGGATCCGTGATTTTTGATAACCGTTTCAGCGGCAAGCCTCTGGTCTTTTGCGGTACGGCAGCGGTGATGCCCCTAACATACGGTGACCGCCCCACCTGGATAAAATCCATTGATCCCGGTGATCGGATTGTCATGGCCGGCGGACGGGTGGGGAAGGACGGCATTCACGGCGCCACCTTTTCTTCCCTGGAAATCGATGAACACTCACCCCGGTCCGCCGTGCAAATCGGATCCCCCATCACCCAGAAAAACATGTCCGATTTTATGGTAGATGCGGCCCGGCAGGGACTTATTAAATGTTCCACGGACAATGGCGCCGGCGGACTTTCATCCTCCATCGGTGAACTGGCACAGATTTCCGGCGGGGCGGAGGTTTACCTGGATCAGGTCCCCCTCAAATATCCCGGACTCCAGCCCTGGGAGATTTTCGTCTCCGAATCCCAGGAACGGATGACTCTGGTCATTGAACCGGATCAGGTGGAGAAGGTCTTTGATCTGGCAAAACTCTATGATGTGGAAGTGACGGATATCGGCTGCTTTACCGGTTCCGGCCACTTGAAACTTTTTTATGAAAAGCAGCCGGCAGCCCTCCTGGATTTGGATTTTCTCCACAACGGAGTGCCCCGGAAGCATCTTGAGGCGGTGTGGAAAAGACCGGACCTGCAGGAACCGGAACGAACAGAGGAACCGGACATCAAAGAGACCCTCCTGGCCCTTTTGGGAAGTTTGAATATCTGTTCCCGGGAAAGTATTATCCGGCGATATGATCACGAGGTGAAGGGACGAACGGTGGTTAAACCCCTCATGGGTGAAGAAGGACATGCTCCCCAGGATGCAGGGGTGATACGCCTGGATTTTGATTCCTGGGAAGGCATTGCTGTTTCCAACGGAATCATGCCCAAATTCGGAGATATCGATGCCTATGAAGCCTCAGCCGGTGCTTTTGATGAAGCAGTACGGCAGATTATCTCCGTTGGTGGCCGTTTGCCCGACCCGGAGGATTTCAACAGTCCCTTCTGGTCTGTGAATGATAATTTCTGTGTGCCCGATTCGGTCTATGATCCCGAAACCAATCCTGACGGAAAATATAAACTGGCCCAGCTTGTCCGCATGAACCAGGCACTTTTTGATATGGCTACTACTTTCAATATTCCCATGACATCTGGGAAGGACAGCATGAAAAACGACTTCCGGAAGGGGAAGGTGAAAATCTCCGTGCCGCCGACCGTCCTTTATTCCATGGCAGCGAAAATCGACGATATCCGGACTGTGACCACCAGCGACTTCAAGCGTCCCGGAGATGCCATTTACCTGGTGGGAAAAACCCGGGATGAACTGGGCGGTTCGGAATTTTACCGGCTGTTGGGGTATCTTGGGGCACACGTGCCCAAAGTTCATAAAGCCTATGCCCTGAATCTCTACCGGCTGATGGGGATTGCTCACCGTGAAGGATTTCTGGCCTCATCCCATGACCTGTCCGACGGGGGATTGGCCGTGGCCTTGGCGGAATGTGTGATCGGTGGACCTTGGGGTGCTGCCGTGGATGTGGGATATGGTGATCTGCCCCTGATTCCTGAACTCTTTTCCGAATCCCATTCCCGCTTTGTCGTGTCTGTCCCCGCAATAAATCAAACAACTTTCGAAAACCTCCTGGGATCCGATGCCCGGTTTCTGGGGGCGGTGTTGGACGAGCCGGTGTTGAAGATCTCTTTCAAAGGGGAAAAAATCCTTGACGTGTCCAAAGAAGAAATGCTTGAAAGATGGAGAAACGGACTTGTATTCTGAAAAACGCATAAAAGACGGGAAAATCCGGGCGCTTGTGATTACAGGCTCGGGAATCAATTGTGAGGAGGAAATGGCTGCGGCCTGCCGTTTTGCCGGCGCCCATGCGGATATTGTCCACCTGAGCCGTATATTCAACGGGGAAGTGTCTATCCACGACTATGACCTGCTGAACCTTCCCGGGGGTTTTTCTTTTGGGGATGATCTGGGCTCGGCAAAAGTCCTGGCAAATCAGCTGAAAGTCCGAACCATCGCCTCCGGAATCCCCTTTATGGAGGAACTTCAGCGCTTTCTGGCAGATGGGAAATATATCATCGGGGTCTGTAATGGTTTTCAGGCTCTGGTTAAAATGGGACTCCTTCCCAATACAAGTGGTAAAGGGGAACAGGAGGCCACCCTGACCTTCAATGATTCGGGAAAATTCGAGGATCGCTGGGTGACCTGTAAAGCCCTGCAAGATCATCCCACACCCTTTTTGAAAGGCATTGATACCCTCGACCTGCCGGTCCGCCATGGGGAAGGCAGGCTGATTTTTCGGGATGATGCCGTCCGCCAGGCAGTTGTGGACCGGAAACTGAATGTTTTGGCTTATGCAGACAGGGAAGGGCGCATCACCCATACCTATCCGTACAATCCCAACGGATCCGAATTGAATTGTGCCGGACTCTGTGATCCCTCCGGACAGATTTTCGGTCTCATGCCCCATCCCGAAGCCTACCTGACTGCCTATAATCATCCGGACTGGAACCGGCGGAAAAAAACAGGTGAGCTGAGGGATGAAAAGGGGGAGGGATTGAAGATATTTGAAAATATTGTTGGACTAGTAGCGAGGTGCTTGAACACCACGAAGTGGTGATTGAAAGCCGTGGAACGGCTATTGAACACCGAACATGATAAGATGCTTGAATCTCATGCCAGGAGCGAAACGACGACAACTTTCAACTTCTGAAAAAGTCGCAAAGGGGTCGTATCGAAAAGCGATCCACCAAAAGGAACAAAAATGACGGTTGAACTAAAAACTCAGCTCATTATTATTCATTCTTCACTCAACTCATCATTCATCATTAAAATAAAAGGATTCCTATGAAAAGTTACGGATCAATCAAACGGGTTTTAATCAGTGTCTCAGACAAAACCGGCCTGTCGGAATTGGGAAAGTTTTTGCAGAAAGCAGGGTGTGAAATCTTATCCACCGGCGGGACAAGCCGGGTGTTGAAAGAGGCGGGTATTTCCGTGACCGATATTCAGTCGGTTACAGGCAATCCCGAAGCCTTTGGAGGCCGGATGAAAACCATCTCGTTTCAGATTGAATCGGCCCTGCTTTTTGACCGGGAAAAGGACCGGTACGAAGCGGAAACCCTGGGAATTCTTCCCATCGATATGGTGGTATGCAATCTGTATCCCTTCGGAAACGTGAAAAAAGAGGGTGCAGATTTGACCCGTCTGATAGAAAATATAGATATTGGAGGTCCCACCATGATCCGGGCTGCCGCAAAAAATTACAGATGGGTTACAACCGTTGTAGATCCTGCAGATTACGGGATGGTCATGGAAAATATCACAGCCCACAAGGGAAATACCGACCTGGAAACCCGCTTCACACTCATGCGGAAAGCCTTTAACCATACAGCCGATTACGACAGCCTGATTGCCACGACCATGGACGAACAGGCCGGCGAACCCACCCTGCGCTTTGCCTTTGACCGGGCCCAGGTCCTTCGCTATGGGGAAAACAGTCACCAGAAAGGGAGCCTTTACCGCCTGCGGAATGCTCCTGATTCCCTCTGTGATATGGAGGTTCTTCATGGCAAAGCTATTTCGTACAACAATATGTTCGATTTATACGGCGCCCTGGAAGCGGTTCGGGATCTGAAAGACAGTGGGTGTGCGATCATCAAACATGCCAATCCCTGCGGACTCAGTGAAGGGAAAAACCAGCGAAAGGTCTTCGAAAAAGCCTGGGCGGGAGATCCGGTGTCTGCTTTTGGCTCGGTTATTGCTTTTAATAAACCGATGACCCTTGAAACCGCCCAATTCCTGAACCTTGATGCGGAAGATAAAAGCGAGAGAAAGTTTGTGGAAATTTTAGCGGCACCGGGATTTAAAAAGGATGCCCTTGAGTATTTGAAACAGCATAAGAATTTGCGCATCATCGTGTTTGATCCGGCCAGGCTGCAACCGTCCCACGACATGAAATTCATCTATAATGCCCTGCTTTACCAGGATGCAGACCGCGAGTTACTGGAAAAGGTGGTATATGTAAGTCGCAAAAAAGATCCGGTCGATGAAAGCCTGATGCGTTTCGGTCTGACGGCTGTCCGTCAGCTGAAATCCAATGCCATCTGCGTAGCCCGGACATGTGATGATGGGGATATTCAGCTGCTGGGGATGGGTTGCGGTCAGCCCAACCGGGTGAATTCCACCCGACTCACCCTGGCTTGCTGCCGGGAAAACCTGAAAAATGAATATATCGGTGATCCGGATGGCCTGGAAGAATATATCCGCCGGCAGATGGGAAAGGCCGTGCTTTTTTCCGATGCCTTTTTTCCTTTCCCGGATAATGTGGAACTGAGCCATGCCAACGGGATACGGACTATTGTACAACCCGGTGGATCCATCCGGGATAAAGCCGTGATTAAAAAAGCCGATGACCTTGAGATGACGATGATATTTACCGGAATGCGTCATTTCAAGCATTAAAACAGGAGGAAGATCCATGGATTGCCTGACCCGTTTTGAATCCCCCCAATTAAAAAAACTCCACAGCGGGAAAGTCCGTGAAAGTTTCAGGGCCGATGCCCATCATCGCCTGATCCTGGCCACAGACCGGATATCCAGCTTTGATCAGGTATTGAAAACACCGGTCCCCTCCAAAGGCGCCGTCCTTAATTCCCTGGCGGCCTGGTGGTTTGAGAAAACCCGGGATATGTGTCCCAACCACTTTGTAAAAACCGTGGATCCTGCCATCAGCCTGGTTCGTGAAGCCGAGCCCATCCGGCTGGAAATCATCGTCCGGGCCTACCTGACCGGATCCGCCTGGCGGAAATATCAGAAAGGTGAACGGACTGTTTCCGGTGTGCCGGTGCCTGACGGACTCACAAAAAATGCTCCCTTTACGAAACCCATCGTCACACCCACAACCAAAGAAGCGTCGGACCGGCCCATCAGTGCCGAAGAGATTGTAAAAGAAGGATGGACACCCCGGGAGCTCTATGAAAAGATGCATGCCCTGTCCCTCAGCCTTTTTGAAAAGGGGAGTGCCATGCTCCAGGAACGGGGGATTATCCTGGTGGATACCAAGTATGAGTTCGGACTCATTGACGGAGAGCTGGTGCTGATTGATGAAATCCATACCCCCGATTCCTCCCGTTTCTGGCTGAAAGAAGCCTATGATAAAAATCCGGAATCTGTGGAACAACTGGATAAGGAATTTGTCCGGAATTACCTGATGGAACACAAAAAGGGGGGAGAATATCCGGAAACACTGCCGGAAGACATCGTGGCCGAAACAAGCCGGCGCTATCTGGAATTGTACGAGCGGATTACAGGAGCTGCGCTGAACTATCCCCCTGTGGATCCGACGGACAGAGTGCTGAAAAATCTCAGGGATGCAGGGTTTTTGAAAGAAGGTTGTGTTGTGATTGTCATGGGATCTCCGTCCGATATTCCCCACGCGGAAAAAATGGCGGAACGGATTAAACAGTATGATATCGCCGTTAAAATGCGGGTGGTATCGGCCCATAAAAACGGGGAAAAAATTCCGGTGATCCTGCAAGATGTCATCCAATGCCATGAACCGGTTTCGATTATTGCCGTGGCAGGACGTTCCAATGGGCTGGGCGGTGCCCTTTCCGCAAACCTGCCGGTTCCGGTGATTAATTGTCCGCCCTTCAGCGACAAGACGGACTTTCTGGTAAATATAAATTCCTCCCTCATGATGCCCTCCGATACACCGGCCCTGACAGTGGTGGATCCTAAAAATGCCGCTGATGCCGCCGTCCTCTGCCTGAATACCCCCTCAGTAAAACATCGCTTCCGGGATAAAATTCAACAGGTGAAAGAAAATCTGGATCAGTCCAATGCGAAATTACAGGAGCAACAGGATGTTTAAAGCTATTTCTCCCCTGGACGGGCGCTATGCAGACCGCCTGGATGCCCTCCGGGACTCTTTTTCCGAATTGGCCCTCATGCGGATGCGGGTCATCACGGAAATCCGCTTTATCCGGGCACTGGACGAGATGCGCTGTTTTTCACCCCTCACACCGGATGAGATCGAACGGCTTGAAGCCATTGAAAAGAATTTCGATGAAAAAGATTACAAAGCCATCAAAGCTATCGAGAAAGAGATCAATCACGATGTAAAGGCCTGCGAAATTTACCTGCAAAAAACGGCAGGACTCCGGGAACCCAACCGGATTCATTTTGGGTTGACATCGGAAGATGTGAACAATCTTGCCTGGACCTTTCTGTTGAAAAACTACCGGGATACACACCAGCTGCCTCAGCTTGAAGAGCTGCTTATCACCCTCTGCGATCTTTCGGAAACATGGGCGGATACGGTTTTTCCAGCCCGGACTCACGGACAGATGGCATCTCCCACCAGCTATGGCAAAGAAACAGCCGTTTTTCTGAACCGCCTTTTCAACCAGTACAAAAAACTGAAAAACCTCGTCTTCCGGGCCAAATTAAACGGGGCAACGGGAAATTATTCCGCTTTCACCACCGCATGTCCCAATAAAGACTGGCCGGCGTTTGCCCGGCGGTTTATGAAACGCTACGGCCTGGAAATCAATCCCCTGACAACCCAGATTGAGGATCATGACACCTGGGCGGAATATTTCGATATCACCCGCCGTATCAATCAGATTATCCGGGACATGGACCAGGATACCTGGCTTTACCTGATGCAGGGGTATCTTCTCTTATCCGTAACAAAAGGGGAGGTGGGATCCTCTACCATGCCCCATAAAGTGAATCCCATCAATTTTGAAAACAGCGAAGGCAACCTGAAACTCTCCAATGCCCTCCTGGCCGCCCTCTCCGAAAGTCTGACCACATCCCGCCTTCAACGGGATCTGTCCGACAGCACTGTGGCACGGAATATGGGTGTGGCCCTGGGACACGCATACCTGGCCATCTCGGAAACCTTGCGGGGACTATCGAAAATCCGCGTCAATGCCCCCTTTGCCCTGGAAGAAGTGTCAAAACATCCCGAACTCCTGGCGGAACCTGTCCAGACGGTGTTAAGGAAAGCGGGTGTTTCAGATCCTTACGGGATCATGAAAAATCTTACGCGTGGGCAGGTGATAACCCTGGAAACACTGCACAGGTCTTTGGAAACACTGGATGTGGATCCGGCGCTGGTTCGTAAACTGAAAGCTCTCCGACCCGAAAGCTATGTAGGACTGGCACCTCAGCTGGCCCTTTCCATGACGGCGGAGGTCCGGAAATATCTCAGGGAGGAATCATGACGAAAATTGCCATCCTCGGGTCCGGCGGACGGGAACATGCCCTGGCTTGGAAACTGGGACTCGATGTGGGAGAGGAAAATATTTTGGTGATTCCCGGAAACGGGGGAACACTCCATAACCATCCCCTAGATTCCATGGATTTTAAAGCCCTGAAGTCTTTTTGTGAATCCAAAGGGATCGACTGGCTGGTGGTGGGCCCGGAAGATCCCCTGGCTCAGGGTATTTATGACGCTTTTGCAGGATCGACAGTAAAGGTCTTCGGCCCGTCAAAAGCGGCGGCCCAACTGGAAGCGTCGAAGATTTACTCTAAGCAATTCATGAAAAAATATGGGGTAGCCACGGCCCGCTGCATGTATTCATCCGAAAAGGGTGATCCCCGGGCTTTTATCCGGTCTTTGAACGGACAGGTAGTGGTGAAATATGACGGACTGGCGGCGGGAAAGGGCGTAACGGTGTGCGAATCTGAACCGGAAGCCCTGGAAGCTATTTCAGACCTGAAAAAGAAATATGGAAAGGATGCCCCCTTTCTGCTGGAGGAACGCTTAAGGGGACGTGAAATGTCCGTTATTGGGATCACGGACGGAAAGACCATCCGCCTTCTTTTACCCTCACAGGACCATAAACAGGCTTACGAAGGCGATAAAGGCCCCAACACCGGCGGCATGGGAGCCTATTGTCCCGTCCCCTGGTATACCCCCGCCATGGCAAAAGCAGTGCAGAAAGACGTAATAGAACCGACCATGAAGGGCATCCGTGAAGAAGGGTTTGAGTACAGGGGTGTCATCTATTTTGGCATCATGATGACGGGAGATGGCCCGAAAGTGCTGGAATACAACGTGCGATTCGGCGATCCTGAAACAGAGGTTATTCTGCCGGCATTGAAATCCTCTCTGGCGGAACTGATTGAGGGGGCTTTGTCCGGAACGCTGGACAGCGTGAATCCTCAGTTTTACCCGGATACCTTTATGGATGTGGTTTTGGCTTCGGGGGGATATCCGGGCAGGTATCAGAAAGGGTATGAAATCACCGGGTTGGAGAAACTTTCTACCGGAACCCTCCTCTTTCATGCAGGAACCCGGCAGGAACAAGGCAGGCTGCTTACCAACGGCGGCCGGGTACTAAATGTGGTAGCACGGGGTAAAAATCTTCAGGAAGCCATCAAAAAGGTCTATACAGAAGTGGATAAAATCCATTTTCAGGATAAATATCTGCGTCGTGACATCGGCAGGCGGGAGGGGAATCTATGACTGCCCGGCTGGCGATTCTCATCAGCGGAAGGGGATCCAACATGGCGGCAATCCTCCGGGAAAGCCGGGAAGGAATCCTGAAAGGATTGTGCGAAGTGGCGGTGGTGGTTTCAAACACCTGTTCGGCGGCTGGACTTGAAACGGCCCGGAAAGCCGGCATTCCGGCGATTTGCGTCTCCTCAAAAGGAAAAAAACGTCGGGAATTTGAAGAGGAACTGATTGAAAACCTGGATAAATACAGACCGGATTATATCATCCTGGCCGGATTTATGCGTATTTTAACCCCCTTTTTCATTCACCGTTACCGGAACCGGATTTTGAATATCCACCCGGCTGATACGGCACAGTTTCAGGGCATCGGAGGGTATGAATGGGCCTTTGAAAAGGGACTCAAAGAGACGAAAATCACCGTGCATCTCATCGATGACGGGGTGGATACCGGGCCTGTGCTGGCTCAGAAAACAGTGGACCTCCGCGGTGCGGATACATTGGAAGAGGTGGAAAAACGGGGACTTGCCGTCGAACGGTCCTTGTACAGCCAGGTGATCCGGGATGTGTTGACAGGAAAAATTCATTAACAGGAGATACAATCATAAATGTGTGGTATTATTGGAATTACAGGTCATGAGGATATATCCGCGGAGCTGATTAACGGATTGACGGTGATTCAGCACCGGGGACAGGATGCAGCCGGTATTGTGACCCTGAACGGCCGTTTCCGGATGAAAAAGGGACAGGGACACGTGAGCCGGGTCTTTAGAAATTCTGATCCGGAAGCCTTTCGGGGAAGATGCGGCCTGGGGCATGTGCGGTATGCCACCATGGGGTCTACCCTGGAGGTAGATGCCCAGCCCATCGCCGTCAACTACCCTTACGGACTGGCCATGGTTCACAATGGGAATGTGATCAATTTTCAGGAATTACGAAGACGGCTCTATGAGGACAACATGCGTCTTCTGGATACATCCAACGATGTAGCCCTCATTCTGTATACCTTCGCCGCTCAGCTGGAAAAGAAGGATCTGAAACATTTAAAGGTCAATGACCTTTTTGATGTGGTGTCGGAAGTCCAGGGTCTGGTGAAAGGAGCCTATTCCGCCCTGACCATTATTGCCAACAAGGGATTTCTGGCTTTTACGGATCCCTATGGTATCCGGCCTTTGGTGATGGGACGGAAACTCACGGACCAGGGTGTGGTTTATGCCTTTGCTTCAGAAACCACGGTCTTTGATTTTCTGGGATATGAAATGGTTCGGGATCTGCAACCGGGTGAGGCGGTGTTTATTGATAATGAGATGAATGTCCACTCCAAAATTCTCAGGCAGGAAAAACAGGCCTTCTGTGTTTTTGAATATATCTATTTTGCCCGGGAGGATTCGGTATTCCATCAACGCCTGGTGGCCAGTGAACGGGTGAAAATGGGCAAAAAGCTGGCAAAAACCTTCCTGGAAGCCGATATTGACCCCGATATCATCATTGATGTCCCCAATTCGGCGTACTTTTTTGCATCGGGACTGGCGGAAGAGGTCCGGGTGCCTTACCGGCGGGGATTGGCGAAAAACCATTTTGTAGGGCGGAGTTTTATCACTCCCACCCAGAAAGAGCGGGAAAATGTGGTCAAACAGAAGCTCAATCCCATCAAAGATATCATCAAAGGCCGGAAAGTAGCCGTGGTGGATGATTCCATCGTCCGGGGAACCACCTCCCGGCATATCATTCACCTGCTGCGGGAATACGGCGCCGCGAAGGTTTTCTTTGTGTCCGCTTCGCCGCCCATCAAATTTCCCTGCATTTACGGTATCGACATGTCCGTCCGGAAAGAAATGGTGGCGTCCCATTATAACGACAATGAAGAAATCGCACGGGTGATCG
This sequence comes from Fidelibacterota bacterium 46_43, assembly GCA_001509335.1. Lineage (GTDB taxonomy): Bacteria > Fidelibacterota > Fidelibacteria > Fidelibacterales > Fidelibacteraceae > Fidelibacter. Next base: position 511 of record LGGY01000148.1, on the reverse strand, counting down.
GGGCAGATGCCGTGATCTATCAGAAACTGGAAGACCTGCAGGAACTTTACCAGGATCTGCCCATTTGTGATGCCTGTTTTTCGGGAAATTATCCGACGGGGATTACAAAGGAAATTCTGTATCATATCGAACAGGAAAAAATTGAATCGGACAGGAATTAGAAGATGTTGAAGGCACTCCTCCTGAAAAATGGAACGGTTTTACATCCCGACGGCCGGATGGATCGGGAGGATGTGCTGATTGATGAAGGAAAAATCCGGGAAATCGGTCAAATTGCCCTCCGCCCCTCCATGGACGTTTTGGATGTGGAAGGTGGCTTAATCCTGCCCGGTATGATTGATCCCCATGTCCATTTTCGTGAACCGGGGTTTATTGCAAAGGAGGGGATTGAAAATGGGTCCCGGGCAGCCATCAGGGGCGGTGTGACCACCGTGTTCGATATGCCCAATACCGATCCTTCCTGTGACACACCGGAAGCTTTTGAAGCAAAAGAGCGACTTTTTAAAGAAAA
>LGGY01000241.1 GCA_001509335.1 Fidelibacterota bacterium 46_43 | reverse complement strand
GGTTTTTGCCGAATCCAAGGTTCATGAAAATCCAGAGGTGACGGTTCAGGAGGATTTTGCCGATGAACCGTTGTATATTTCCGCTTCGGAAGAGGATTTATTACGGGTCTTTCTCAATCTGATTGAAAATGCCTACAAGGCCATGGAAGGGAAAGGAACCCTCACCCTCAGGACTCGCCGAAAGGGTGATCAGGCCATTGCGGAAGTGGAAGATACGGGTTGTGGAATTCCCGAAGATGTGATCGATAAAATCTGGCGGCCTGACTATACCCGGTGGAAATCCACGACCGGTACCGGTTTAGGTCTGCTGATTTGCCGGAAAGCTGTTGAGAATTCAGGAGGGACCATTTCGGTGAAAAGTAAGGAGAATGTGGGAACAACGTTTACTTTATCCTTTAAGAATATTGAATCATAGGAGATTGAAATGCAAAAGACAATATTACTGGTTGATGACAAAAAACTCCTCCGGGATACCCTGATCGATTATCTGGGGAATGACCGCTTTCGTTTTTTGGAGGCAGAAACAGGGGAAATTGCCATAGACATTTTTCGTGAAAAATCCGATGAGGTGGATGTGGTGCTCCTGGATGAAAACCTGCCTGGTATTAATGGCATTAAAACTCTCCGTCTTATGAAAAAGATTAATGAAAAGGTCCCGGTGATTGCCTTAACCGGTGAACTAACCATAGACATCCGGAAATCCTTTATTGATGCCGGTGCTTATGATGTCCAGGCAAAATCCGCCATTTATGAAAAACTTATCCCGTCTCTGGAAGGAGCACTTGAAGGAAAAGAGCCCAGCGCCGGCAGTGGAGAATCGGATATTGATTTTGAAAAAATGGCAGAAGCCTTGAAAAACGACGGCCGATGGGAAGAATCAGCGCTCTATCTGAGGGAGGCCGGTATGGAACAGAAGACTCTGGGAAACCTGGATAAAGCCGCAGACTATTTTGAAGAATCTATCACGCGCTATAAACGGGCCGGACGGACAACAAAAGCCAAGGAAGTTGAAAAACTCCTGGATGAAATCAGCTGATCCCCTTTTTAAAAGGTTTTGGGATTAGCAGATCATAGATCAGGTGATAGAATGTGAGGGAACGTTAGTCAGGGTATGAAAATCGTACTTTACGCAAGCCTTTTGATTTTGTATATTTCCCGGCCGAAAAGGAAGAAAGATGCTTGAACAACTGCGTGAAAATCTGGACGGTGTTCTAAAGAAGCTCCGGGGTCAGGGAACGATCACGGAATCCAATATTCAGGATGCCATGCGGGAAGTCCGCCAAACCCTCTTGGAAGCGGATGTCAATTTTACTGTTGCCCGTGATTTTATCACGGCCGTGACAGAAAAAGCCCTGGGGGTCCGGGTGTTGAAGAGTGTCACTCCCGGTCAGCAGATCATCAAAATTATCCATGAAGAACTGACCCGTATTTTAGGTGACGAATATGTCCCCCTGAATCTTGGAGGTCTTCCCCCTGCCGTGTTGATGCTTGTGGGGCTGCAGGGTTCGGGTAAAACCACTCTGGCAGCCAAACTGGGGGTACACCTGAAATCCTCGGGGAAACGTCCTTTACTTGTAGCTGCTGATGTGTACAGGCCGGCAGCCATTGATCAGCTTATAAAACTGGGCATTGAGACAGATATTCCTGTACATGCTGAAAAGGGTGTGGATCCTTTGACAATATGTCGGAATGCCATGGACAAGGCCCGTCAGGGCAATACCAATGTGGTGATTGTGGATACGGCAGGCCGGCTGCATATTGATGAAAAGATGATGGGCGAACTGCGATCTCTCGAAGGCTTCCTGCATCCCCGTGAAATTCTTTTCGTGGCAGATGGAATGATCGGCCAGGATGCGGTGAACGCTGCCCGTGAGTTTAATGAACAGCTTTCAGTGACCGGACTGGTTTTGACAAAAATGGACGGAGATACCCGGGGAGGTGCCGCACTCTCAATTAAATCTGTGACGGGTAAACCAGTCAAATTCATATCTTCCGGAGAAAAACCCGAGGACCTGGAACCCTTTCATCCAGGCCGTTTTGCCGATCGGATCCTGGGGAAAGGGGATATCGTTTCGCTGGTGGAAAAAGCCCAGGAAGCCGTAGATGAAAAAGAAGCGGAAAAACTGGAGCAAAAACTTCGAAAAAACCAGTTTACCCTCACCGACTTTCAAAAACAGCTCAATATGGTAAAAAAAATGGGCCCCCTGGGATCTTTGATGGAGATGATTCCCGGTTTCAGCCGATTAAAAAACGTCCAAGTTAATGAAAATCATTTCATTAGAACGGAAGCTATCTTAAATTCTATGACGTTCAAAGAACGAGAAATGCCACAGGTGATCAATGCCAGTCGCCGGAAACGTATCGCCCGGGGCAGTGGAACAGAGGTTTCGGATGTGAACCGATTGTTGAATCAGTTCGAACAGATGAAGAAGATGATGAAAAAAATGAATAAAATGAAATTACCCGGAAAGGGCTTTAACATGCCCGGGGGACAGTTTTAAGGAGGAAAAATTTGGCAACTCGAATTCGTCTCACACGTATGGGTAGACGGAACCGTCCGTATTTTCGGATCGTTGTTGCAGATTCCAAAAGCCGTCGTGATGGCCGTTTTATCGAACAGGTAGGGTTTTACGATCCGCTGAAGCATGAAAATCGTGTGAATATCAAGGAAGACCGGATCATGTATTGGCTGGAACAGGGAGCTCAGCCTTCAGATACAGTCAAAAACCTTTTATCCAAAATGGGTATAATGCTGAAATGGCACTTGAGGAACTGCAAATCCGAAGACGTGAAGAAAGTGGAAATCCAGAAGTGGGAGATGGCCCAAAAGGCCAAAGCGGAAGAAACGGCAAAAGAATCCAAAGATAAAAAAACATCCAAAGCCACACCCGTGAAAGAGGAAACCGAAACAGACGCACCGGCTGAAAAAGAAACAGCGGACGAAACAGTGTCTGAGAACGTCGAGACATCTGCCGAGGAAACGGTTGTTGAAGAGGCTATTGAAGAAAAGGCAGAAGAAAAAGAAGAGACAGCTGAAATTCCTACAGAAGAAGAAAAAGCCACTGCTCAGGAAGAGACGGCGGAAGTTCCAGCTGAAGAGGAAAAGGCTGAGGA
>LGGY01000240.1 GCA_001509335.1 Fidelibacterota bacterium 46_43 | reverse complement strand
ACTTGCCTGGAATCATATTCGATTCCCGTGATTTCCGGATTTAAGAGGGAGGCAGGCGCTTTTATACCCGCAATGTTTAGCAATTCACGGAGTTTCATTTCTTTTTTCCCGTGATTAAAAGACATACACTGCCACGTGCCAGGGATTCACCCGGAAGGGGATCCTGATCGACGATAATTTTATCTGATCCTTTAATCTCATAATTCAGGGAAAGTTTCGATAAAATATGCGCTGCATTTTTAACACTCATATTTCTCACATCCGGGATCCGGACAAGGAGTTGCATATCTCCGGAATTTCTCCTTTGGGTGATGCTCTGAACTGAAGCTGCAGAAATTGAAACACCGGATGTAGAAGCATTTTTATCTCCTGTCCCCAGACTGGCTGAAAACTGGTAGGGGAGGGAATGATTTGAGGGGGAATCGGCGGCAATCGTCTTTTCCTCTGGCTGAACCCAGTCATAAAGATTGTTGAAATCTGTGGTGTTGATTATCCGCGTAAAGACATGTTTCACAGCCGGTGCTGCACAGGATCCTCCCCAATGTTTCCCGTAATGCGGGCTGTCCAGGGTGATGCCGCACACAAGGACCGGTTTGTTTGCCGGAAAAAAGCCAATAAAAGAGGAGACATACTGTTTTTTGGAATAGGTTCCGTCTACCACTTTCTGGGCTGTGCCGGTTTTTCCTGCAACACGATACCCCTTGATATAGGCATTTTTTCCAGTTCCCTCTGCCACGGTTCTTTCAAGTATATCCCTCAGGGTGGAAGCCGTGGTTTCGGACATTGCCCGGCGGATGACTTCAATTTCACCAGATGCCAGAAGCTCCCGGTCCGGAGAATATGCCGACCGGACAATAAAGGGCTGGAGCAACAGCCCGTTATTGGCGATGGCACTGTAAGCCATCACCAGTTGGGAAGAAGAAATTTTTCCCCACTCCGATGTGGGATTGAGTTTCCCCTGAACTTCCATCCCCGGGAACAGCCCGGTCTGTTCGCCGAAACCGAGATTTTTGGACATTTGATAGAGGGCTTCGTCGCCCTCCTGCTGGGCAATTTTACCAATGCCGATATTGGATGAATGGACGATCACGTCTTCAAAACTCAACCACTCACTCTCTTTTGTGTCGTGAATGGTTCTTCCCAGGAGTTCCCATTCCCCTCCCTCGCAGTAAATCAGACTCTGGCGGTTAAAAACACCTGTTTCCAGGGCTGCGGCAGCTGCAACAATCTTAAAAACAGACCCTGGTTCAAAGGAATCGGAGATCACCCGGTTTTTCTGGTTTTCCATAGGGAATGCCATTGCATTGTTGGGATTGAAATTCGGCCAGGATGCCATGCCTAAAATTTCACCGGTATTGGGGTTTACCAAAACACCCATACCATGATGAGCGCCATTATCCCGGACGGCTTTTTGGATTTCCTCTTCAAGTATCGCCTGATAATCCACGTCCAGAGTCAGGAAAACATTTCCACCGTCTTTCTTTGCCTCGCCGTTAAGTCCTGATACGGAAACACGGCGACCTTTCCGGTCATATTGAACCTGTTCCCAGCCCTGAACACCCTGAAGGGACTCATCAAAAAGTTTTTCGATACCGGTAACACCCTTATTATCCCAGCCCACATATCCCAAAACCTGTCCGCCCGTATCTTCATAAGGATAAACCCGGTTCAGTTTTTTTTCAAAGCGGATTCCGTGAAAATTCTCTTTTATCATATCGGATGCCAGGGAAAGGGGGACATTCTCCCGGATGATGTAATATTTTCGTTTGTTTTTAAAAATGGACGCAATTTCCGAAGGCGGTGTATTCAAGTACTTTCCGAGTTGTCTGAAAGTCTCATCGGGATTGGTGATATCAATGTAGCGGGCACCGATGGAATATCCGATGGAGCTGTTGGCCATAATACGGTTTTTCCTGTCAAATATGATCCCTCTTTTAGGAACAATGATATTTTTTTTCATCGCCTGGGATTCGGCAAGATCCCGGTAGTTGTAAACGTCCATCAGTTGAATTTCAACCAATTTCAGAAGGATCACGAAAAATATCCCGATGACAAAAACGGAGATAAAACAGGAGCGGGCCCAAAATTGTTTACCTATGTCTTTCTCGTTCTTCATTCCACCTCTATCACATCGACCGTAGGCTGGGAGTCCACCATTCCCAACTGGTGCACGGCAATATACTTGATTCGGTCTGCCCGGGACAGGCGGGCGATCTCACTGTCAATTTCAATGATGCTCTGCTGGATCCGGGTGATATTATTCCGGATGGCATCCACACGGTATTGGGCTTCTTTGATCTCATTCATCAGGAAAAGGTGCAACAGGGGCCAGATAGTCAGAATCAGAAAGGCAAGGCTCAATAAAAAGCCCCAGCTCCCCACCACGTCTGGTACAGACTGCCTGTCATGCTTTTGTCCTCGTTTTTGTCGTTTCCGTGATGTCATAGCTTTTCAATACACCTCAGTCGGGCACTCCGACTTCGAGGATTTGACCTGATTTCATCTTCTGTAGGAATGAGTGCCTTTTTTTGGATATACCGGGCTTTTTGAACGTGTGTACAGGTACAAACCGGCTGATCCGGCGGGCACACACAATCGGTGCAAAGATCCTTGAAACAGGACTTCACCAATCGGTCTTCCAGGGAATGATAGGAAATCACAACGAGTCTGCCTCCCGGTTCCAGACACTCAAAGGCATCGGGTAATGCCTTTTCCAGAGCTTCCAGCTCTCTGTTTACGGCGATTCGGAAAGCCTGAAATACCCGGGCCAGGGATTTCACCTGATGGGGACCGTGAACGGCCTGTCGGACAAGGGATTCCAAATCCCGGGTAGACTGCAAGGGGACTTTATCCCGTGTTTCTGCGATCGTTCGTGCAATCCGCCCGGCAAATCGTTCCTCTCCGTACGTCCGGATAATCTCTTTCAATCTTTCTTCTGTTGCCGTATTGATCAGATGAGCAGCACTTTCGGGAAGGGTAGGATCCATTCGCATATCCAGGGGACCTTCCCGGGTGAAACTAAAACCCTTGGCAGGATTATCAATTTCAAGACTTGAAAGGCCCAGATCAAAGAGAATACCCCGGACCGGCAGGGCATTCAAACGTGTCAGTTCCACCTTGAGATAACGAAAATTCCGCTGTATAAATTCAACATTTGAAAATTTATTCAGTCTTTGAGAACTGATGGTCAGGGCATCGGGATCCACTTCAAAGGCGACAAGTCGGGCGTGATAAGACACCCGTTTTGCCATTTCTTCAGTATGTCCTCCCAATCCGGATGTGGCATCGACATAAACCCCCTCTGGTGAAGTAATTAAAAGATTTACAGCATCATGTAAAAGGACAGGGATGTGTCCGAAAACAGTCATTGAGATGTCACCTCCGGCTTAAAGCAGGATGTCGTTCGCTAACGTTGTAAAATCTTCTTCAGACAGAGAGTGACTTTGTTCGAAGGACTCAAGGGTTTCGGGGTCCCAGAGTTCAATCTTATTGAGAGTCCCGACAATCATGATGTCACGGGTAATGCCTGCATAATCCATCAGTGCCGGCGTAAGAATGATGCGGCCCTGGGAATCGAGGGGGCATTCTGCGGCGAAACGTGTGATCTGACGGAGGAAGAGCCTGTGTGTCTGTTTAATTGATGACAGCTTTTCGCTGAGTTTTCGGGTCATATCCTGCCAGAAAGGCTCAGGATAGACCAGAATGCAGGGGTCATCAATACCCCGTGTAATGACCATGGTGGAAATGCCGGCTTCCAATAATTTCTTCCGGAACCGTGAGGGTATGTTGATCCGGTTCTTTGAATCAACGGTATATGGATATTGTCCGATAAAATCAATATGCATTTGCCGTTTACCCTCTTTTGGAACTCTCAACCCACATTTAGGGAAAATCACCCACTTTCTTACACAATGATACACAATGGCCTGAATTAAATCAAGAAAAAAATTGAGTATTCTTTTTACTATTTAATAAAAATTTCAATTAAGCATAAAAGATATCGTGTGAAAAATATAAATATGGGTCAAAATGAAGTGTAAGATTGCTTTCT
>LGGY01000239.1 GCA_001509335.1 Fidelibacterota bacterium 46_43 | reverse complement strand
GCCGGGCTGAACAACATACCGAGGATTATTCTGGAGGCCTCGGACATCGACGGAGCATCTCGCTGGCAGAAGGTTAAGAACATAATAATACCGCTCATGAAGCCTTCTTTGGTCTTTGTGTTCATAACTTCGACGATCGGTGCGATTCAGGTTTTCACAGAGATATACATGATGACGGGAGGAAATGCCGATACGAAAACGGCCGTCTTCTACATCTGGCAGACCGGGTTCAATAAGTTGCAGATGGGGTACGCAAGTTCAATGTCGATCGTTCTATTTGCAATAATCTTGGTGATTACTCTTATTCAGATGAGGGTCACAAAGATTTTCAAGGAGGAGTGACCTTGAGATGCGGTTTCCCCCTAAGTTCCTGCCTGACAAGTTCACCTTAAAGAACTATGTCGAGGTATTCAGTTCAGTTCCCTTTTTGAGGTATTATTTGAACAGTATACTTATAACTACCGTGGCTGTCACTCTCACATTGCTCACATCCAGTCTTGCCGGTTTCGCCTTTGCGAAGTACAAGTTCAGAGGCAGAAATGTCATTTTTAAGACTCTGCTCGGCGCTATGATGATTCCTTTTCCTGTTACCATAATCCCGCTGTATATAATGATCTACAATTTAGGTCTTGTGGACACCTATTTAGCTCTGATTGTCACGGGTTCGGTAAGCATATTCGGCATATTCCTAATGAGACAATTCATTGTTACTATATGTCAACCTGGAACGCTTTCCTGTGGCCTCTTCTGGTTGTGAACAATGATCAGCACAGGACAGTTCAGCTCGGAGTACAGTATTTCACCCAGCGTTATGGGGATTTGATGCATCTTCAGATTACGGCCGCTGCAATGGCCGTTATACCGATAGTGGTAGTGTATCTCTTGTTGCAGAAGCAGTTCATTGAGGGCATTACGATGACCGGTTTGAAGGGCTAGTAAGGGGTGATTAAATGAAAAAGCTTCTGACATCTTTTATCTTGATCCTATTCTTATCTTCCGTCTTTCTATCAATGGAAGGCGGTGAACCTGAGAATATTGTGATCTTGATTTGTGACGGGATGGGTTTTAACCATCTATATATATCGGAACTCGTAACGGGAGAAGTCATGGGAAGCCACAGTCCAATCGTAAGTATCGGTAGAAACGAGGCTCTAGATAATCTTGTCACCGACTCGGCTGCCGCCGCAACCGCAATCTTTTCCGGTGTCAAAACAATTACTGGATATCTTGGAGTGAATGCATTAGGAGAAGAAGTGAATACTCTTGCGGATATTCTGAAAGAGCAGGGTTGGTGGCTCGGTCTGATAACGAACACACGTTACTACGACGCCACTCCGGCAGCCCTTTACGCTCACGCCCAAAGGAGGGAAACGGAAGTAATCACGGACTTTCTAATGGAAAGTCCTCTCGATTTGTTTTACGCCGGTGGTCTTGAGCAGCTGGGGATCAATCCCTTCACTCAGAAGCCAACGCCAAGAAGCAGAATACACGAACTGATAGCCAGTGGCTACAGGGTCCTCGGGTTGAATTTCAAAGAGATCGGATCTCCGGAATTAGAAGACCTGAAAGGGACTGTTGCATTTGTAACCATGGGAGACAAGAACTTTGAGAACGAATTGCTTCCCGGTGAACCCACTCTTCTCGAAATGGTTGAAAGAGCCTTCGAAGTGTTTTTGGATGAAGAGAGAAGCAAGTTTCTGGTAATTGAAGCCGGCAGAATAGACGATGCTTCCCATGTCAACGATTCAGAGGCTGTGCTGGCTGAACTGAGTGCTTTCAGAGACGTGCTATCTTATCTGCTTACTCAGTTGTCTTTGGGCAGAGATCTCCTGATTGTACTTTCAGACCACGAGACCGGAGGAGTCGCGATACCTTATGGCAAACCAGATGGTGACTTCACTTTGAGCTGGTCTAGTAACGACCACACAGCTGCTTATGTGCCTATAATTGCCTATGGAAAAGGATCGGAGGCCTTTTCGGGCTTCTATCATCTGAAGGAGATTCCCCAAAAGATTTGCGAATTACTGGAAGTGAGTATATGCGTAGAATAGTATTTCTCTTTTTGTTTTTTGTACTGCTAGGAGGATCGCTAATGGCAACGCCCTTAACTGTCATGACCTACAACATAAGACATGGATTGGGAATAGATGATGTCTTAGATTTCTCGAGAGTTGTTGAGACCATAAGGGAGATTGATCCGGATATTCTCATCCTCAATGAAGTCGATCAGGAGAATCCGAGAAGCGCAGGATTGAGGCAGGCAGAGATTATTGCCATGGAACTCAACATGAGCTACTTCTTCAGTCCAGTTGAGAGCAGGAGCAACTACGGCAACGCTGTTCTTAGCAAATTCCCCATAAAGGACGAATTTGGTTTTGTGCTTCCAAGGCCGGAATGGATGCTTGCCGTGGATAGAGGTTGTGCAGCTATAGTCACAGAGATTGAGGGCCGGGAAGTCCTGGTGATGGGCACGCATCTCGGTCTTGGCGGAATCATGGAAGTCCAGACATCTTCGACCACTTCAAATCCGTAAATCATGCGCTCGACAAGAGTCTTCATACTATCCCGGCAGATAGACCGGGTCGGCAGATTGATTACATCTTCGTGAATCAGCATTTTGATATTATAGACGCGTTTACCGTCGCTTCTTACGCGTCAGATCATCTGCCTGTCGTTTCGAGGTTGATCCTGAAATGAGGAATATCCCTCTTCTTTTCGTTACTATCGATTCGCTTGGCCCTGAGGTGTTGATGAAAGCCAGGACTCCTTTCCTTGACAGTATTGCCGAGACTGGCTGCATGGTCAAGGAAATGAGATCGTGTTTTCCTACGCTGACAACACCCATGATGAGCACTATATTGACGGGCGTGTATCCCGAGAAACACGGTATATTCTCCAATACCGTCCTGAACAGAAAGGAGATGAAAGTTGAGGGTAGACTCCGAGATCTGAAGAGACAGCCAATAACTGATTGTCTATACGAAAACAACTACTGTGTTCTCTCCATACAGCATTTCATGCTTCAGGGAAGAAAAGGAGTAAAACATGTTCAGGTTGACGGAAATAGAAGCAGTGCTATCCGGAAGGCGCTACTGAAAGAGTTAGAGAAGAAGAAGTTTGACGCTATCTTCTGTCTTTATCAGTCTCTAGATAGTGTAGGGCATAAGTACGGGCCACTGCACCGCAAGACGATAAGAGAGCTAGAAGAGATAGACAGCGAGTTAAAGCTTGTGTCCGATTTTCTCGAAGAAACGATTGGAGAGTTTGTAATCATTATAAGCTCTGATCATTCAATGTCATTGGCCGACAGTCCCACGGATTTCGATCTAGCTGAGGTAATAAAGAGCATCGGTCTCAAAGCCGAACTGGGCAAGGAGGGAAAGAGTATTTCAAAAGAGACTGACATTCTGATGCTCAAGTACCCCACCGTAAACATCTACACCCTTACAGAAGAAGCAAGAGAAAAGAAAACTCTTCTGGTGGACACTCTAAGAAAGATCAGCGTAATAGACAGAATCTATACAGAAGAAGAAATGAAGAAGTTGCATAACCGGGAGTACGCCGATATCGCCTTCTGCTTGAAAAGAGGTTATTCAAACTCATTGAAGTCGAAAATACTCGGATCGCTTTTTGGATATCACGGAACCTATCACGAGGAGCCTTCCGTGTTTATGTTTAGAGATATTCACAAGACAAAGAATTGTATAGAGAAAGGCACGCTAGTTGATATTGCGCCAACAACTCTCGATTTACTGGACATAGAGTCATCTGTCGATTTCGATGGAATATCACTGAAGAAATGAGGTTTGAAAATTGAATTTGACGAAAATTGACTATCATATGCACACCAGCTATTCAGACGGAGAGATGAGTTTACCCCAGCTTCTTGAAGCTTTGGAAGGCAATGTGAATGTCTGTGGTGTGACCGATCACTTTGAGCTGAACCATTCATGTAGCATAGAGTTCACCAAAAACTATCTGAATGCATTCGGAGCATTCAAAGAAAGTGCCAAAAGGCATGGCATCACTGCTCATCTCGGCGTGGAAACCGGGCTTGGGAAGAGCGGCATACTGTTACCCTTTATGACGGGTGAAATCGAGTACATAATTGCAAGTCTTCACAGAGTTCCGTTAGAGGAAGCAAGCAGTGAAGAATACTGGGAAGCTTATAAAAGCATCATATCTGAAAATGCTCGAAGAGGAGGCTTTCAGATTCTGGGGCACGTCGAAGGCTATCTCCCGATTCAACCTTTTCTTGACCGAGATCCGGGATTCGACAAAAAAAGAGAGATTGAGCGGCAGATCATTCATAAGCACTTCACGCCTGACTGGTACTCGCACCTGGCAAAGGATCTGGAGGCGAACGATATTGCGCTCGAAATACATGAACCATCTGAAACACCTCGATTAGAAGTTCTGGATATCATGAAACGATCCGGAGTAGTTTTCTCCTTCGGGACCGATTCCCACAAACCCGAGCAGGTTTCCAAGAGAAGCTATCTGAAGAAAGCTATCCAGGAACTCGATCTTAAGGAAAGTGATTTTCTCGATATTGAGACAATTAAATCTAAAATATAGAGGATTTAGGGAGGAACAATGATGACAAACGTAGGGATTATCGGTTGCGGAATGATGGGAAAGGTTCATTCAATAGCATATGGCGGCCTGCAAAACATCACTGTGAGAGCAGTGGCGAGTCTCTCGAGGGAACAGGCTGAAGAATGCGCGAGAATCACCTCTTCAAGAACATCTACCATAGAGGAGATACTCGCCGATGATGAAATAGAGATAGTCAGCATCTGCACACCCACCGACACACACAGGGATCTTGTTGTGGAAGCAGCAAGAAACAAGAAGCACGTCTTCTGCGAAAAACCAATATCTCGCACTCTCAGCGACGCTCTAGAAATGGTTGAGGTTTGCAGGGAGAACGGCGTTCTGCTGGGCGTCAATCATGTGGTGAGATTCTTTGACGCATACACCGAAGCAAAGCGCCTAATAGAAGAGGATGCTATCGGAGAGGTTGTAATGGCAAGGCTGTATCGTGGTGGCGTCTTTCCACGGCATGGATGGAACAATTGGTTTGATGAATTCAGTAGAAGCGGAGGAGTCCTTCTTGATCTTTCTATTCACGACTTTGATTTCTTGAGAACGCTCATGGGAGAAGTAGAGTCCATAACCGCAAGAAGCGTGAAAACCACTCCTTCCCATCCAAGCAGAAACAGAGATCACGCCATAGCTGTTCTAAGATTTGCAAACGGTTCGCTGGCTCATGTTGAGGGCAGCTGGGCGGAACCGGACACCGCACCTTCGAAATTCACAACTTCTTTTGAGTTTGTGGGGAGAGAAGGAATGATAACCTACGACAGCGACGAGGACTTCACTATGAGAGTGCAGACAGTTTCAAGGGAGTTCCCGTCATTCTCAAACAGATCTGCAGAAAGCGGGAGACCTGTGAAGCTTCTGGAGGTGGTTTAGGTGTTGAGGATAGGATTTCTTGGAATAGCCCACATGCATGGATACAGTTACATAAGACAAATTCAATCTTTCTCAGGCATGAGCGTCACAGGTATATTCGATCATGATTCTCTTAGGGCCAGAAAGACTTCAGATCTCTTTAGTATAGAAGCCTTCAAAGATCCGCAAGAGTTAATCGAGAACTCAGATGCGGTTGTAGTTACTTCCGAAAACTCATTTCATAAGCACTATGCGGAGCTTGCCATGAACAAAGGCAGACACGTTCTGTGTGAAAAACCCATAGCAACAACCGAAGAAGACGCGAGATCGATGCTGCAAGCATCCAGAGAAAACAATGTTGTTTTTCAGATGGCCTTTCCCGTAAGATACGCCCCTTCCATTCAGCAGGCAAAAAAAGAGATACAGTCGGGTAAGCTTGGCAAAATCCTCTCGGTTTCGGCGACAAATCATGGAAGAATGCCCGGCGGATGGTTCGTAGATGAGAAGCTTTCCGGCGGCGGGGCGGTTATGGATCACACTGTTCACGTTGTGGATATTATCCGCTGGCTTCTGGAAGCTGAGATTGTCGAGGTATCGGCTGAATATGGAAGACTCATTTACGATATTCCCGTTGAAGACTGTGGCCTTCTCCTACTTAGTCTTTCCGATGACTCATTCATGAGTCTCGACTGTAGCTGGTCAAGGCCTGAAGCCTATCCTTACTGGGGAGATGTCACCCTCAATCTTGTTGGCACAGAGGGTTCGCTCAGGATAAGCGCCTTTGATGCGAAGCTGAAAGTCTTCTCTAACAAGAGAGGCGTCTTCTGGCAGAATTTCGGAGAGAGTTTCGACAGAGCACTGGTGAAGGAATTCGCCGATTCTGTAATGGAGAAGAGAAAGCCTTTGACCTCAGGAGAAGATGGTCTTGAAGCTCTAAGAGTTGCTCTAGCAGCATATGAAAGCGGAAAAATACACGAACCGGTTCAGCTGAATCATTAGAAGCTTCCCGTTATGAAAGACAATTAAAGGTGGTGGAAACTATGAAAGGGAAAAAGGCATTGCTCTTTTTGGCAATCGCGTTCATGTGTATCATGACCTTCGGTCAGATAGAAGTAGAGATGCTTCCATTTTGCTCGAGTGGAATAGAGAGGATGCCATGGCTTCACAACGGTATTCTGTATTTCGTCGGGACTAACTACGATATCTACTACACAACGTTTGAAAACGGAGAATGGGCTGAACCTGAATGGCTTCCAGGCGAAATCAACACATCTGAGTTCGAGATCAATCCCTGTGTGATAGAAAATGACCGAGAGTTGGTTATGTATTTCGCTAGATACTCGGCCGACACCGACTACGATTTCTACAGATCGGTATTCGATGAAGAGAAGGGCGGTTGGACAGAAGGAACTCTGATAACCGAACTCAGCACGGATAAGAAAGAGTGGGACATCTGGGTCAACTCGGACGAGACTGTCGCCTATTTCACGTCGGGAGGCACCTTTGCTGGAAAGGAACCTATCGGAGGAAGAGATATCTGGAGATCTGAATCAATAGACGGGATATGGTCATCGCCGGAGAATCTCAGCTTCCTTAACACCGGCGGCGATGAATGGTCGGTATTCGTTTCTCCTGATGGTTCCATATGGTTTGATTCGGCAAGGGATGACTCAATTGGAGGATATGATATTTATCGCTGGGATCCCCATACCCGAAGTATAGAGCACCCCGGGCAACATATAAACACATTTCTCGACGAAAGAAGTCTTTGGACCGACGGACAGATACTGT
>LGGY01000007.1 GCA_001509335.1 Fidelibacterota bacterium 46_43 | reverse complement strand
GTATGGGTGGTTCGGGAAAAAAGTCTGCATCCCGACATGATTTTTGAAAATACACGTCTGATCCTCAGTTATGAAGACCTTAAAACCTATGAAAAGGGAAAACCAGCTGAATCGGATTGGTTTGAAACATTGGGGAATATGGGTCTCCGGTTTCCGGAGTCCTGGTTTTACGGGATGTCTGATTCCGTCCTGAAAGCGAACCGGCTTCCCCGGGAGGTTTTTCTCCAGCTGACGACAGTCCTCCCCGCTGAGTTCCTGGGAATTGATCATCGTTTTGGCCTCCTGGTTCCCGGATATTCTGCATCTTTTGCCATTTTTAAAGGGATCGAAGGGCCTTGTGAACACCTGGTTATTGAAGGTGTCTATGTACGGTAAATGTATGTCTGCAATTCTGATACTTGTCATGCTTGGCGTTTCGAGCCATGCTGAAAACAACGATACCCTTTACATTCGCTGTGGCCACGTTTACAAAGGGGGAGGTCAATGGACTGCCCCGGGAGAGATGTGGGCTTTTACATCAGGCAAAACATTTTCCGTCTCTTCTTTGGAAAAAAAATTCGGGTACCTGGATATGAGCCGCTTCTGGATGGTTCCAGCCCTGAAAAATTTCTGGATTCCCAAAGTTCTTGACAGTTCTTACAGCTGCTATCCTTATGTGCAAACCGGATTACCCCAGTGGCAACTGCAGGAAATATACCAGTCGATGCTAAAGAAAGGAATTATATCCTTTGTGCTTTATCCTGATGGCCCCGGTATCCGTTCAGGAGATGTGTTGGAATTGGTCTACCCGGGAACTTTCTCTTTGAAAGGACTTATGATTTTCCAGGAGAACATGACGGATTCACTTTATATGTCCGGAGTGAATATCATGGAACATTCCAGGTCGGCCCGTGAAAGAGAAAGACTGTATCAGTGGAAAAACCAGGTATTCCCCCTTTTTTCCATGACAGAGGATTCAATGGGGCAAAAATATCTTTTGGAAATAGATTACCATGAATATGATGCAGATACAAATGCCACACCTATGATCAGAGCTCTTCAGGATGCGGAGTTACTCCATGCGTATGATTCTTTGCTGGTGACATATAAGGATCCCGATCATGTGTTCAAGACGCTCCATCAGCTGGAAGCTGCCGCCGGAATCCGTATACTGGATCATATTACCCGCAGTGACCCCGGTGATTCATATTCTCCACATATCCTCTTTCTCACTGGAAATCCACTGAAAAAACCGGCACACGTGAAATTCATAATGATAAACGGGAAATTTTCTGTCAATAAATAAAGGATAACCTATGCGGTTCTTTCGCCTTAACCTGATTTTTTTCTTGGTGTTTCTCACCGGATGTGCCTATTTCAATACATTTTACAATGCTAAAACGTATTTTTCCGAAGCCACGCGACAAATGGAGGAGGACCTGAACAAAGACGGGAAAATATCCCGTTCAACCTATTCCAAATTTGAAGATGCATCACTCAAAGCCCAGAAAGTCATCGAACGGTTTCCCGATTCAGGTTATGTGGATGATGCCATGTACATTGCAGGGGTGTCCAACTTTCACCTTCAGAAATATACTATTGCCAGGACCATGTTTTCGCGTTTGACGATAGAATTCCCTTCAAGTCCCTATTACGCCGAATCCCATTTGTGGATTGCAAGATGTTATTATGAACTGGGAGAAAAAGATATTGCTTTTCGGATGCTTGAGGAGTTTATTGCGGATTCAAAAAACAAGGCTTTTTTCGGCGAGGCCATGTCTCTTGCCGGGTACCTGGCTTTGGAAGAAGGTGAAGATGAAAAGGCCTTCGAATATTTCAACCAGGCTGTGGATATGTCTCATGATATCCAATCTAAAAGTAATTTGCTCTTTGAATTGTCTCAAATTTATATTGATCGGTCCATGCTGGAGAAAGCCTTGCGTGTTTTACAGGAAATTGAAGAAATCTCCATAGATCCTTTGATGCTGACTCGTGTTCAGCTTCAGTATGCCAAGATTTACAGGATCCGGGAAATGTATGAGGAAAGTGAAGAATTGATCAAAGAGATGTTGGCGAACGAAGAAAATCAACCGGTCTTCCCTGATCTGGAACTGGAATTGGCACAGGTGTACACCCAGCAGGATAAAATTGATCAGGCGATTCAACGTTATAAAACAGTGACGGAAAATTATCCCAACACACACCAGGCAGCAAAAGCATCCTATAACCTTGGGGAGATCTATTTAAATCGGCTAAATGATTATGAAAGTGCCCGGAATGCCTTTGTAGCAGTCAGGCAACATGACCGAAACTGTCTTGAAGCAACCTTGGCCCAGGGAAAGATCAATGAAATCGGACAATTTGTTTCTCTGAACAATGAAATCCGGAAAATGGAGGAAGAATTTCCAGGTCTGATGAATCCTGAAGTTGAACAGGATACGTCCCTGACAGATAAAGTGATCAATGATTATGTGAAGAATAAATTTCGGCAGGCGGAGTTTCTGGCATTTAATTTTCAAAATCCCGATTCAGCTCTTGGGATTTACCAGAATCTGGCAACCCGTTTCAAAGAAAATCCCCTGATTCCCCAGATCCTGAATACCTGGAGTTATCTGCTGAAAGAAACAGGCGATACGCTCCGGTCGGAGATGCTGAAAAACCGTTTGATCCGGGAGTATCCCTATTCCCCCTTCAGTCTTCACTATCTGGGGCGGGAACATCCTGATTCTCTGAAAAGGAAAGAAAACCAATCCTTGATTTTTAAAATTGAAGAAGCCTACTTTAATCAGGATCGGAAAAAGGAGGGGGTGGATGCATTCAAGGCGCTTTTGGATACAGCATCACTGGATTCTGTAAGCCAGGCCCAGGTGATGTACCGGATTGGCCTGGAATATGACAGGACTTTTTCAGATCTGGACAGTGCCATGTTCTATTATCAGCAGGTTAAAAACCGGTTTGCTTCCACCAAATACGCCGGTGCTGCAGAAAAACGTATGAATGAATTGAGCCAAATAATTGAAAAGCTTATGGAAGCATCGTCTGAAGATACACTTGAAACGTTGGAGGTGGATTCTGTACGGGGGGTGGAATCTATGATGGATGAGATGGCAACGGATAGCTTATAAAGGGAAGAGGGACATGAATCGATGGAGGAAACGGGCTCATCTCTTTTTTCTTATGTCAGTTTTTATGGCAGGATGTAGTTCTGCGCCACGATATGGTAATCAGACGGTTCCCGGGAACCCCCAAAAACCTGCACGGACCCAGCCGTCCAGTCAGATTCCTGTGGAAAAAACCCCCGAATTGAGTTATCAGCGAAGCTGGATCGGTCTCAGTTCCTGGTACGGTGAAGATTTTCATGGGAAAAAGACAGCGAATGGGGAAATCTTTGATATGTATGCCCTGACGGCAGCACATAGAACCCTGCCTTTGGGAACCCTGATCCGGGTGACGAATCTTGAAAATAACCGCTCTGTTGTGGTAAAGGTAAACGACCGCGGACCTTATGTGGAAGGAAGGATTCTGGATTTATCCTACGGGGCGGCAAAAGCACTGGGTTTTGAAAACATGGGCATAGCAAAAGTCCACATCCAGGTGATTTCTTTCGGAGATAACAGTTACCAAAAATAGAAAAACCCTTTTCATGATTTAATCTTCTTCATTCAGGATTTCCAGCATTTCGAGGTGTATCAATCCATTGGTAGCTAAAAGGCTTGGGATATAAGGGGAATACCCCTGACCGCCTACAGTCGTTACCTTTCCGCCGGCCTTTATCACCAGATAGGCGCCTGCAGCACAGTCCCAGGGTTTTAATGTAAATTCCCAGTACCCATCTGACCGGCCGGCAGCAACGTAGGCCAAATCCAATGCGGCAGCACCGGTCCTTCGAACCCCATGACTCCGCTCGTAAACCCGGCGATGCAGCACAAAGTTTTTGTAAAATATGTCGTTATGCTCGTAAGGGAATCCGGTAACCAACAGACTATCCTGAACGCGTTCAGTTTGGGTTACCGTGACAGGCTTTTCGTTTAATAAGGTGCCTTCTGTTTCCAGATCACTGTAAAAGAGCTCTTTCCTGTAGGGATCATAGATAGCGGCAGCCAGGATTTTATCCTCTTTTTCCACGGCTATGGATGTACAAAAGTAGGGGAAACCATGTAAGAAATTGGTGGTTCCGTCGATGGGATCGATAATCCATCTGATTTTTGATGGATTATCGAGAGGATCACTTTCTTCAGCCAGAATTTTATGATCAGGAAATTCGTTCATAATTTTTTCTTTAAGGAATTGTTCGCACCGGAAATCAATTTCCGTAACCGGGTCTGTTTTGCTTTTCATTTCGACAGCGTACTTTTCCTCCATGCCTTTCAGTATCAGGGATCCTGCCGCTATGATCCATTCCCGGGCTTTTCGGCCGAAATATTGTGCATCAGACATCTTTTACTCCAATTTTTTTAATATACCAATTCTTTCTTTGAGGATAGGGTTTAAAGTGCATTTTTTTTAAAAAGCGGATATGTTGCTTTTCCATCCCGGGAGTCACAAAATATTTTTTCCCCTCGAGATTCAAAGAATCGCAGCCTTTTCTAAAAAAATACAGGGCATTTTGCATGTCTCTGAATTCCGGATGAGCATAGTCCAGTATGATTTCAGCTTCCGGGCCCTCGGTTTTTCGAAGAATCACAATACTGGCTGGTAAGACATCTCGCATGATGATGACGGATTCATAGTCTTCATTTTCCAGGATGGCAAAATCCGGAAAAATTCGTTGGATATCTTCCCGGAAAAAATTCAAATAATATTTCAGATACCATGAATTTTTCACGTCGACTGTTTGTGCCTTAAAGACGATATCCCGTCTGCTGAGTAAAATCAGTTCCCGGATGTTGATTAAGACAATAAATCCATTCAGAACCGCCACCGGCCAGGCACCGATGAGTACCCCGTATATTGAAAACAATGCAGATCCAATCAGATTGTAGATCCGAAGCTGCCGGATCCGGCGCATCATCAGAGAAACAGCAACGATCAATGTTGCGGCATAACCAATGAATTCATAGAGAGAAATATTCATAAACTCCTCATAGCATAAAGTGTATCTGTAGGTATCCGTTTTGATTGTAAACTTTTTTCTGTCCGCTTTGCCGAATGGCTTCCAAAGTATATTTAAATTGCACATTCCTGCGGAAATGAAGGCCCCCGGTAATCCCCCGACGGTAAACATAATGGATGAGTGACCACTGGTCATCCAATCCTTTTTGATAAAACCATCGTTTTGAAAAAACGGGTCCGCCGAAAATTTTCAAAGTCCCCTTCCTGTATGAGATCAAATATTCCTGATTAACCTGTATCCGCTCCGAGCTTTTATCCTGGATGAAACGGTTCCAGTCCAGCGTACCGTCGTCTTCAAACCGTCCACTGAGCTTCAGGGATATTCCCCAGGTTGAAGAGAAAAAATAATCCACATTCTGATCAATATACAGGGAGCGAAAGATCCGGCTGTTAACGTTGACAAAAGCGGAATCTTCAAAGTCATAAACAAAATAATTGGAACTCAGGCTTTGGGTGGATGACCAGGTCAGCCGCGCCGGAATGGCCAGGTTTAGATGAGATCGGAGGGAATAAACCCGGTTCCAGTAGTTTTGTCCAGAACGGCTTGCATGAAGATAGATCAGGTGATGAAGATATATTTGACCGGACAGGTTCCAGCGGATAAAGGGGGATACACGCAGGCTTAATTGGGGATTTACCACGTAGCTGAGTTCATCCCGGTCGTCTGTGTTGTTACTGTCTGGCGTGTCAAAGTGCAGCAGGGACACCTGATACCGAAGCAAAAGGCTGTCGTTTGTGTTCAGAGTATAAGATGCCTGTGTGTTAATGGTTTTCCGGGCGTATTTATAATCAGCAGGAACCCTGATTTCATCCCGGTCGGCGGAGGATTGGTCCTGGTTTTGATCCATGGCGAATTCCCCCCTCACATTTAGATCTCCCTGTCTTTTCGTGAGGATGAATTGATTGTGAAACTGGTAGCTGTCCCGCTTTCGGGTTGCAGAACTGTCGGACAGGTAGAAATCCAGTTGGTCCGATGTGGAAGAAAAGCGGACGTTATATAAAAACCGGATATTCCAGGGGAAAATGTATGAAAAATTATCCTGAACCTGTCGTGTGCTGGTGGTCCGTATTTCGGTCCGAGATAAATCAGACGGATTGATGAAATATTCCCTACGGGTTTCTTTAAAATGAATGTTCAGGTTATTAAAAATATCCTCAATAAAATCCGTTTTGAATTGCAGGGTGTTGTCTGTAGTATAATTTACACGGTGCGGAGTTTTGTCATATTGAAAGCGTAGAGCGGGAGTGAGCATGTGTTTTCGATTTTCACTGAGGAGTTCCAGGGCGGAATACCACCCCATATCCTGAATCCCCCGGCGTTTTTCCTGAAACAGACCGGCATTCCCGGTCAGTGAAAGTGTTTTACGGAACAGCCCGGACATTCCGATACGGCTGTTGGCATAGTCGTTTTCAGAGCTGTGTTGTTCATCGGATAAGCGATATCCCCGAAAGGAGGGACCACTATAAAAAAGGGGATTATGTTTATAGAGGAAACGGGTTTCCAGTACATTTTCCTGCTTGATACGTGTGGGATCCCCTGGTTTTTTGTACACATTGCTGCTGTTTTGATAATTCGCCCGGATGAGAAAATGGGGAGTATTCATGTTTAAACGGGAAAAAGCATTAAGTGTATAATAATGATTCAGTTGATAGAGACGGACAGAAGTGGTATCGGCAGCCATACCCAGCCGGGTCAGGGCAAAAAGACATGCGATGAGTCGGCACCATGTTGGGAGGATTTTCATATTCAAATATACCTGTCAACATTGGATGAGAGAATGGGATTATGGCTTATCCCGGGTGTTTTCCGGTTTTTTTTCAATCACGCGGTAAACAATTTCCCCTTTTTCGGACATACGGTATTTTTCCCGGGCAATTTTTTCAAGATACTGTAAATCATTTTCCAGACGGTCCCTTTCACTGGTCTTTTCCTGCTCCAGGGCTCTTAAATATTCCTGCTCCTGACGGGCAGCCTTTTCCTGCTGAAGGGTTTTGTAATAGGTATAAAAGCCGTAATCTCCCAGAATCAGGGAGACTACGGCTATAATTAGTAGGAGGACCAACAACCTGATAACAAGTTGTGGTGTCAGTTTTTGTTGCGTTCTGCGGGCCATTTAGAGCCGGATGGCTTTGATTCCCGGAAAAATAGCCTGGTCTTCGAGCTCATCTTCGATACGCAGCAACTGATTGTATTTGGCGATCCGGTCAGACCGGGAAGCGGATCCCGTTTTAATCTGTCCCACACCCGTGGCCACCGCCAGATCAGCAATAAAGGTATCTTCGGTTTCACCGGAGCGGTGACTGATCACACTGTTAAAACCATAGAGTTTGGCCAGTTCAATGGTTTCCAGCGTTTCCGTAACGGACCCGATCTGATTCAGTTTGATCAGAATGGCGTTAGCACTCATCTCATAGATTCCCCGTTGCAACCGTTGGGGATTGGTGACAAAAATATCATCCCCCACAAGCTGTATCTTTTTACCCAAACGTTCGGTCATTAGCTTCCAGCCATCCCAGTCATTTTCATCCAGACCATCTTCAAGGGATATAATCGGATACTTTTTCAGCCAGCTATCATACAGGTCAATCATCTGGGCTGCCGTAAGTTTTTTATTTTCTGAAGCCAAGTGATATAATCCGTCCTCTTTGTTATAAAATTCACTGGCTGCCGCGTCCAGGGCGATGAAAAGATCTTCACCCAATGTGTAATCCGTTCGTTTACTGGCTTCCACTATCACCTGCAATGCCTCTTCGTTGGACTTCAGGTTGGGTGCAAAACCGCCTTCGTCTCCAACAGCAGTGTTCAACCCTTTTTCCTTTAAGACTTTTTTCAGGTTATGAAAAACCTCCACCCCCATCCGGAGAGCATCGGAAAAACTGGAAGCCCCAGCAGGATAAATCATAAACTCCTGTAAATCCACATTGTTATCTGCATGGGAACCACCGTTCAGAATATTCATCATGGGAGCTGGTAAACGACGGGCATTGGCGCCCCCCAGATACATGTATAACGGCACACCCAGATAATCCGCCGCAGCCCGGGCAACAGCCATGGAAACACCGAGTATGGCATTGGCACCCAGATTTTCCTTGTTGGGGGTCCCATCCAACTCAAACATGATATTATCAATATATGCCTGATCCATGGCATCCTCCCCAACCAGGCGCGGGGCGATGATATCATTCACATTCTGAACCGCCTTTAAAACACCTTTTCCCATATAACGGGAACCGCCATCCCGGAGTTCAATGGCTTCGTGTTCACCGGTGGACGCTCCGGACGGGACCGCTGCACGGCCAAAAGCACCGCTTTCCAGCAAAACTTCCACTTCCACCGTGGGGTTTCCCCGCGAATCCAAAATTTCCCGGGCATAAACATCAACAATTGTAGACATAATAATTCTCCTTTTTTTCATTCTAAAAGTTACGGCTTTTCCAATACATTGTCAATAAATATAACAATTATAATTTGTTAAGAGCCAAGACCCTTTTTCCCTTTTCAGGATGCCGATGGGGGAATAAACCACGAGAAACATGATCACACCCATGCCGATTATGGGAAGAAGGTCAATTGTCCAGGGACCGGAATAATCCAGGACGGAAACTGTTTGTGGCTTATGGGCAATGATAAAGTAATTGCCATGGGTTAGCACATTGTTGAGTCCGATGGGGATAGGCAGTAACAGGGTGAGTCACGATGCCTTGGCCAGGGAACGGAGTGAAGGCACAGACCACAGTGGCATAGATGACGGAAAAGACAATCAATTCATGGGGTACAAAGAACTGAAAGAACCGGTAATGGGGCATTCCCACATCAATATTTGGGGTGAGTAAGGCCTGGGTGTCTGAAGCATCCGGCTGACTCATGCCGTATTTTTTGGCAAAGGCAATAAGCTCTGTTGTACAGACGGGTGTAAAATCCGCCGGATGGGAAAAGAGGACGCCCCACTTTCCTTTGAAATCCGACAGATTCAGTATTCATGCGTTGTGACACCCGTAAACTGTGGTGCGGGTTTATTCAACTGCAGTAACCTTTTCATTTTTTATCAACGTTTCTTATGAATAATGATTGATAAAAAAAACAGGTGGTTACATATCTCCGGTGCTTTTCAGATATTTATAAAAATCCCCGTCGGTGGAAAGCATCACAGTTGTTGTGCTGTCGATGGTGTTCAGGTATGTTTCCATGGTTTTCATGAATGCATAGAATTTACGGCTTTCAGGGGAGCGGTTATAGGCCTGATTATAAATGGCTGTTGCTTCAGCATCTGCTTTTCCCTTGATTTCCTGGGCGGTGCGATAGGCTTCGGAACGGATCCTGAGAAGTTCCCGTTCTTTCTCACCTTCTATGCGGGATGCTTCACCCTGGCCCTCACTCCGGTATCGGTCTGCAATTCGTTTCCGTTCGGATATCATCCGTTCAAAAACTTTTTCCTGAACTTCTTTCACGTAGTTTATTCGCTTGAATTCAAAATCCAGGATTTCTATTCCCAGATCTTCACAGCGTTTTTGGGAATTTTCCAGAATCATATCCCCGATTTTTTCCCGGCCTACATCAATTTCTTCAAGTTTAATAATTTCATCCAAAGCTGTCGAATCGATGAGAGATTCCCGGTTATCCTTCCGGACGATTTCAATCAGGTTATGAGAAGCTACGGCATTTCGTGTTTCTCCATCAATGATATCGTCCAGGCGGGAATGGGCTCCCTGTTCATTATACAAACGTTGGTAAAATTTCAAAGGATCCGTGATATGCCAACGGGCATAGGTATCCACCCAGATAAACCGTTTGTCTTTTGTGGGAATTTGGTTCGGACGGCCATCCCACTCCATATATCGTTTGTCAAAATAGTGCAGGTCATCAAGAAAGGGGACCTTGAAGTGGATCCCCGGATTGGTGATAGCTTCCCCAATGGGTTTTCCAAAACGGGTTTTTATCACCTGCTCGGTTTCATTCACAATGAAAACGGATGAATACAAACCCACGACGATGATGATCAATAATATGAGAAAAAGTATTCTTTTCATGATTTTATCTCCTGTCTTTCCACTTATTTATCAAGGTTCAGAAGGGGTAAAATACCCGAGACACTCTCATCGATGACGAATTTCTTACCCAGTTTCGGCAGGATTTCGTTCATCGTTTCCAGATAAATGCGCTGGCGGGTTACGTCAGGTGCTTTCCCGTATTCCTCAAAAACAGCGCTGAACATGGCTACCTGTCCCTTTGCCGTATTCACGCGGTTCAATGCATACCCTTCGGCTTCCTGGATGGTTTGTTGTGCCTCTCCCTTAGCTCTTGGGATGACCCGGTTATATTCTGATTTAGCTTGGTTAATCAGCTTTTCACGGTCCTGTTGGGCTTCATTCACCTCATTAAACGAAGGCCTTACCGGTTCAGGTGGCATCACATTCTGCAGAACCACCTGGTCAATCCGATAACCGGTTTCGTAATTGTTCGCCATTTTTTGAAGCTCCACTTTTACCGTACTGGCAACTTCCGCCCTGCCGATGGTCAAAATTTCTGCGACAGTCCGGTTTCCAATGACTTCCCGCATAGTGGCTTCAGTCATATCTCTCAGGGCACTTCGGGCATTCCGGATCCTGAACAGGTATTTGTAGGGATCATCAATCCGGTATTGAACCGTCCATTCCACAACCGCTACGTTCAAATCACCGGTGAGCATGACACTTTCGTCTTCATAATTCCGGGTGTCATAGGTGCTCCGTATACCCGGGGAAAGGGTCCGAAAACCAAACTCCTCTTTTAACTGGCGCTGAACAGGCACTTTGAAAACCTGTTCCACACCGAAAGGAATTTTAAAATTCAGCCCGGGATTTACCGTTCGGCTGAATTTTCCAAGTCGAAGTATAACCCCTACTTCTTCCGCACCCACAGTGAACAAGGATGTAAAAAGCAGCAGAAGGACAATCACAAGAATCACAAAACTTTTGATCATTCTCGGATTGATTTTTAATTGATCCGTAAAAGAACGGAGTACATCATTCTGACTCATGATTCTTTCTCCTGTCGTTTTCTTATTTTCATAACATGGTAATGTATGAGAAGATCGGCTATAAATCTACAACTCTATCATCCGGGAAGGGATTATCCTGAATAATTTCCCCTAAAGAGGAAAGAAATTTTTCATTCAGAATTGGGAGTATTATATTTGGGACATGAACGGAGACACCGAATCGCTTTTTCAGCAGGAAGATACATCCCGTGTGGATATCCTGGCCAAAACCCCAGACGGATTTCAACTGGAACTGGTCCGCCAGCTTGACGACCGGGATGCCCGGGCCATTATTAACCTCTCAGCCCTCCAGGAGGGCGATCCGGACAAGCACGCCCGGTTCAATGCCACATCCGTCAGGAAATATTTTCATTATCCCAAAACTTTTCCTGTTCTGGCCCGTCATGAAGGCATACCTGTTGCCTATATTGTCGGTATCACTCTGGAATCACTCAACAAGGAAAGCTGGGTGAAATGTGATGCACACTGGGGAATGGGCGATACGGTGTATATCCATTCGTTTTTTATTCATCCCAAATATGCCCGGCAAAATTATTCCCGTGTTTTAATCCGCCTTTTTTCAAACTGGCTCTCCGGGAATGGTTTCCATTATATTACGGGACATGAAAGGGAGGAGGATCTGGCACACCTGTTTCCAGCCTGCGAAAAAATTAAACGTTTCAGTAACTGGCAAAACCAGGGTGTGGACTATTGGTACTATCGGAGAAAAATCCGGTAAGTTATATCCGATTTGTTTTTTCAGTCAGCTTTTTTAATCTGTTAATCCGGCTTTCATCAAAAAGGGCCATATCCATCCTCCATGTCCAGTTTCCCTTTGTGGTTCCGGGAAAGTTCATCCGGGCCTTTTCATCCAGTTCAAGAATATCCTGAACGGGAATCACCATCCACACGGCTCTGGATTCCATGCCGTAACGGATCATATGCCACGGAACATCGTCAGGATCGCATTGCAATCGTTGAAGACAACGCGCTTTCTCTTCGGGAGATGCATCTTGGCGAAACCATCCAAGCGTTGTATTGTTATCATGGGTCCCGGTATAGACAATGCAAAGGTCCGTCTCAAAATTTTCCGGCAAAAAGGGATTGTCATCACTGTCAAAAGCGAACTGAAGGATTTTCATACCGGGAAATTGAAAATCATCCCGGAGCTTTCTCACCGCTTCGGTAATCACACCCAAGTCTTCGGCGATGATTGGCAATATCCCCAAATGTTCGCGAAGATAAAGGAAAAATTCATGACCTGCACTGGGGACCCACTCTCCCTTTTGGGCCGTGGTTTCGTCGGCTTTGATTTCCCATACGCTTTCAAATCCCCTGAAATGATCCAGTCGGATATAGTCCACATATTCAAGCATGTGTTCCAAACGGTGAATCCACCAGGCATATCCCGTCTCTTTCAACCGGTCCCAGCGGTAATGGGGATTCCCCCAAAGCTGGCCTGTGCTGCTGAAAAGATCGGGAGGAACTCCGGCGACGACATAGGGCTGGCCGTTGTTATCCAGTTTGAACAAATCAGGATGGCTCCATACATCCGCAGAATTGTGTGAGATGAAGATAGGGATATCCCCGATAATCCGGATATGACGGGCGTGGGCATACTCTTTTAACTGATGCCACTGCCGGTTGAATAAAAATTGTTCAAACATGAGCTGTTGAATGGATTCCCGGTGTTCCCGATCCAGATTTTCCAGGGCTTCTGCATGCCGCCATTTGTATTCATCAGGAAAGGAAGTCCAATCTTTGCTCTGGTAGACTTCGTTTAAAACATTAAATCGGGCATAATCGATAAGCCAGTAACGGTTTTTTTCGATAAACTCGGCAAAGGCAGAAAGCGTGCTGTCGTAATTTCTGGCACAGAGCCAGGCTTCCCGAATCAATGATTTCTTTTTATCTACCATAGGTTTATCTGAAGACATGATTTCATGATAACTGTCCTCAGGTAAAAGCCCCTCTTCCAATAGACGTTCCGGATTGATGAATAAGGGATTTCCTGCAAACGCCGAAATACTGGCATAAGGAGACCCGCTGGCATCCGGTATGGAAAGGGGTAATATTTGCCAAAGGGTTTGCCGTGCCTGATGCAATTTATCGATAAATTGAAAAGCTTCTTTTCCAAAATCACCGGTACCCCATGGACCGGGCAGTGATGTGATATGCATGAGAACACCGCTGGATCGGGTAAAAACACGGTTCAATTAAAGCCTCCGTTGTTAATGTCTGAGATCCTGTAAATCTACACGGACCTTATATATCATATCTTTCCATTCAATTATGGGGATTTTATAGTCCCAATATGCTTCCAGCAGTTCACGTGGACATGTATCCAGAATTTTCTGTATGACAATGAGAATCAGTCCCAGGTCATCTAGATAATTTATTATTTTTAAAGGGAACCGTTTAAAACGCTTTAAGGAAAAATTTACGGGAGATATAAGATACAGTATCATCCCCCCTAACCAGATCTTAATGTGGACCGGGGTTTGCCTGTCTTTCATTAAACGAAACAGGAGCTTTATCAAAGCCGGAATACCCCCTGCAATATGACCCAGAGCCTCTTTCATGGTTACATCCAGAGGATATGCGGCGCGCGTTCGGACATTCATAACTCAAATTATAACAAATACGCTTTTTTTGAAAGTGTTTATCATGGTTAAGGGTTTATTAGTTTGCAGTCGGAAAGTCGAAAGTCAAATATCGATTGA
>LGGY01000238.1 GCA_001509335.1 Fidelibacterota bacterium 46_43 | reverse complement strand
TTGATGGTTCAATCCCATAAAACGCGTAAAATCCGATATATTTGTGGGGAATTAGATTGGTTATTTCCCAGAAATTAGAGTTTTTTCACTAGAGTCAATATTACTACTATAATGCTTTTAATGACAGAATACTGCAGGTTTAAGAATGATGGGATTTTTCCATACTATCAATTTCATCTGGAATACGAGAATCTCTCAAGCGCAATCTTCAATCACCCTCATCCTCGCCAGCTTTTGAGATCTTCAGGGAAGAAAATAAAAGCTGGAAAATATGAAAAACAAATAATTGAACCCTTGAACTTTGCAGTAAAATTTGGTCTAGTGATAAGAGCAAGTTTCTTATGAAATCTTTGTCTCCTGCCTTGAGACAAAGCGGAGGTGCAGATGAAAACCAGGTTTGGAGTACGAACAATAAAGAAATTTGCTTATGTGACATAAGAACAAAGCAGGCTGAGAGAGAAAATAAAACCAGCGCTGGAGAGTAATCAAAGGACAATTGGATTTGCATGGTCCTCAAGTTTATCAATCTATGGCAGGGTTCTTCTAATCATTGAAAGGCACTGAGTAAATGTTCATCATTTATATGGGCGTCTCTGGATGCGGTAAAACAACGATTGCCAAAATGACAGCGGAAGCCTTAGGGGTGCCGTATTATGAGGGTGATGCGTATCATCCACAGGATAACGTGGAAAAGATGTCCCGCGGCATCCCCCTCACCGATGAGGACCGTGATCAATGGCTGCAAAGATTATCTGACCTCCTCCAGGAGAAGCTGGCAAAAGGCGACTCCGGTGTTTTATCCTGTTCAGCGCTTAAAGAAAAATATCGAGATCGGCTCAATGTTGACCCACAAAGAATCCGTTTTATCTATCTCAAAGGTCCGTATGAATTAATTCTTAATCGTATGACGGCAAGGTCAGCACATTACATGCCGGCGGAACTTTTACAAAGCCAGTTTGATTCCCTGGAAGAACCTGAGGATATCTTTACAATCGATATCGATCAACCCCCTGAAGCAATCCTGGATAAAGCACTTGCATATATTTATCACATCAGCGATAACCCATTTTCAGACGTTACTTAAGACGAGTAGTGTTAGAAGACAAGTTATCTATATTCTCACAACCTAAAAACCTGATTGCCCAATACCCAAAATCAACCACCTTTTCCCCTCACCGGTTGACTCAGTAGAGATAACGTGTAAAATTAACATATACAAACAGATATCCCAAAATCGTAGAGAAGAGAAGAGCCATGAATCAAGAAAACGATAATTTTAAAATAGAAGAAGAAAAACCAATCTCCGAGGAACAACCCGAAGCAGCATCAATCCCTGAAGCTCTCGAAACAGAAGAAACCCCTGAACCTGTCGAGACATCTGAAGTGGTTGAGCAGCCCAAACTCAAAGAATCCCCACCAGAAAAACCTGAAAAACCAGAGAAAAAAGAGCCAGGAAAATTCAAGAAATTCCTCAACAAAGCCTTGATCTGGCTGGCTGTGATTGTGATCGCTTTTGGTGCCGGCTTCCTGCTGGATCACTTTCTGCGTTACCAACCCCTTTTAGAAGACTTACGTCAAGCCCAGGCAGACCAGGTGCTCCTCCAGGAGGACATGGATGAAATACAAAATCAAATCGAGCAAATTACGCCAAAATTGGAGGCGGCCAACGCCAGGGTTGCAAGCCTGGAAGAGGAACTCAAAATTGCAAACGCTCGCTTACAGTTTTACCAGGTGCTGGTGGATGTCAGCAATGCCCAGCTCAAATTGTTCCTGGAAGATATTGAAGCAGCAGAAACCTCGTTGGCGGACACCCAGATTAGCCTGGAGAAATTAGGTCTCGTCATAGAGGAAATTGATCCTGATCTTGCTGTGAGCTTACCCCGCAGGTTGGAATTGATCACGGCAGGTCTTGCAAGAGATCCCGAAACTGCAAGAATTGACCTTGAACTCTTCACCAAGGATTTGCTGGCGCTCGAGCCCCTTTTGTTTGAAGATTAATTTGTTTATCTAATTTCAAACAGGTCCTGGATTTTAGACTCAAATCCAGGACCTTTAACTGCCCCAAAATAAAGGCTGAACAAGATGCAAAAGCAGCATGGGAAAAATATTGCCATCATATTCGGAATCATGTTTTTAATCTTAGCGGCTGCCTTACTGCTCTATTTCCAGGACATACCCGCGTTGTGGTCTCTTTCGATACTGGCTGTTGTGGCAGCTGTCGCCATAATCGGGTATCTTATAGGCTTCTTGTTGACCAGGCGTAAGTAATTAATTTCAATCCAAAATAAAGAAATAATGAGTGGTTTTTGATAGTTTTTCGATTCTCTGCCATCTCCCCCAGGGTTTTACAGGTATAATCTCTGCAGATTAAACGCAAAATGGGCGGAACAGGACTCGAACCTGCGACCTCATCTGTGTAAGAGATGCGCTCTAACCAACTGAGCTATCCGCCCGGAGAACAGTATTATACCGCAATTACACATAAGGGGAACACCTTACTTATGAAAATTCTACGCTTTTCCACCCCGGATCTCAGCCCCCGATACGGATGGCTTGAAGAAGATAAAATCGGTTTTATCGATGGTGATCCCTTTGATGCCTATCGCCGTTTTGACCCCGACCTTTCAGTCGACTCAGTCAGGCTCCTGCCCCCTGTCTTGCCAGGCAAAATTGTATGCGTTGGACGAAATTACCAGGCACATGCCAAAGAGCATAACACGGAGGTGGGTGAGATTCCCACATTATTCCTCAAACCTAACAGCAGCCTGATCGGACCGGGTGATCCGATCATCTTGCCGCCGCAATCCAAGCAGGTAGAACATGAAGCCGAATTAGCGGTGGTCATCGGGAAGCGCGGACGCTGGATCCAGCCGGAGAACGCCATGGACCATGTCTTTGGATATACCATCGCCAATGACGTCACCGCCCGTGATTTGCAGCGCAGCGATGTGCAGTGGACTCGCGGCAAGGGTTTTGACACATTTTGCCCCATCGGCCCCTGGATCGAAACCGATTTTGACCCCGCAGATGCCCTCATCACCTGCCATGTGGGTGACCAGCTGCGCCAGATGGCATCCACACGGGATATGGTCTTCACCGTATCGCAGCTGGTGGTATTCATCTCTTCTGTGATGACCCTTGAGCCAGGCGACCTGATATTGACAGGCACACCCGCCGGCGTGGGCGAACTTGTCCCCAGCTTGGATGTATCCATTAACATTGAAGGCTTGGGCACATTGGTTAATCCGGTTGAGAAAGAATCCATTCCTGCCTAATTGAAAGACGAGATAATCTATCAAGTATCTGCTTTTCGATCAAGATTTCTGAACAACGGAAGGTGATAATTTATTTCCGAATACATTAACTCACACTATCTCAATTTTTACCTGTAAGAACTTTAACCCCCCTAGCCCCCCGCAAGCGGGGGGAATCATTTTTATCGCAGAAGTGAAAACCAAAGAGGCAACCTAGCCCCCCGCAAGCGGGGGGAATCATTTTTATCGCAGAAGTGAAAACCAAAGAGGCAACCTAGCCCCCCGCAAGCGGGAGGAATCATCTCGAAAAATATTTAATTTATTCAGTCAACGTAAATCAGGACGGGTCACTGATCCCATTCACCACTCACCATCCACCATTCCCCGCACCCCAATTGACTTTTATCCTTTACCGGGTTTAATTAAGACCATGAGTGTCGGAATTCTAACCCTCACCCTCTATCTGCCAGATTGCCACTCCCTCAAGGCAAAACGCCGATTGGTCAAGCCGATCCTGGCGAGGCTTCATAAGGAGTTCAATGTCTCCGTGGTAGAATACGACCACCTTGATTCGTGGCAGTCCTGCCAGTTGCTGGTAGCCTGCGCATCCAACCAGGGTGTGCAAGCAGAACGAACACTGCTGCAGGTGCTCGAGTTTTATGAAAGCCACTGGCCCGACCTGCCGTTGACCGACGAAAAAATCGAAATCATTGTCTAAACAAAGGAATAACATGGACTTAGGACTCAAAGGGAAAGTTGCCCTGCTGACTGGCGCGAGTCGCGGACTGGGCTATGCAGCAGCAGAAGCGTTAGCTAAAGAAGGCGTGGATATTGCCATCAACAGCCGGGATGAGAAGACATTATTCAAAGCCGGGGATAAACTGGCAAAATACGGTACGCGGGTCGTCTCACTGCCGGGCGATGTTGCGGATCCCAAACAGGCTGAAATGCTGGTGATGGGAACAATCGCAACTCTCGGCAAGCTGGATTTATTATTCACCAATGCGGGTGGTCCACCCCCAGGCGCTTTTGAATCCTTCAC
>LGGY01000237.1 GCA_001509335.1 Fidelibacterota bacterium 46_43 | reverse complement strand
AAGCTGTTTCTTTACTTTTTCAGCTTCATCTTTTGGCAATGCTTCTTTGATGGTGCTGGGAACACCTTCGACCAGTTCTTTGGCTTCTTTCAGGCCAAGAGAAGTAATCTGGCGGACTTCTTTGATCACGTTGATCTTTTTGTCGCCAAAACTGGTCATCACCACATCAAACTCGGTTTTTTCTTCGGCCTCTTCAGCAGCGGCGGCAACACCGGGTGCAGCAGCAACGGCTACAGGGGCAGCGGCAGTAACACCGAACTTATTCTCAATTTCTTTGATCAGTTCGGAAATTTCAAGCATATTGGCGTTTTCAAGGTATCCCAATACATCGGCACGTGTAACTTCGGCCATGACTTTCGTCCTCCTTATCTCACTCTATTGTTTTTTTTCTTTCAAAGCATTCAATGCGCCCAGCAGGTTACGCATGGGTGCCTGCAGAACTCCGAGAACCTGTTGCATCGGATAGGAAATTCCACTGAGGAACTTACCGAGCAAGACTTCCCGGCTTGGCAGTTCTGCTATTTCATTGACTTTTTCCGCGTTTAAGAATTCCCCCTCAAACAAAATCGCTTTTACATCCGGTTTCCCCAGATCCTTGGTCTCTTTCTTAAAAGCAGTCAGGACCCTGGCGGGAACAACCGGATCATCTTTCCCATATACCAAAGCTGTAGAACCGGTAAGAAAATCCTTTTTATCCACATCATACCCGGCATTTTTCAGGGCGATTTTTATCAGGGTGTTTTTCACCACCTGCATTTTTACATTTTGTTCAAACATTCTTGAACGCAGGTTGTTAACTTGTTCCACGTTCAGGCCGAGATAGTCAGCAAAATAAACGGCTTTTGAAGCGTTTATTTCTTCAGCGACTTTCTCGACGAGATCTACTTTTACAGGGGTAGGCATAGTTTCGTCTCCTAAGCTAAGGCTGTCTGCTTTTCGATTTTAATTCCGGGTCCCTGTGTGGATGTAAGGGTAATCTTACGCAGGTACTGACCTTTTGCTCCCTGAGGGCGCAGTTTGACAAGAGTCGCAACCATTGCCTTCACATTTTCCACCAGCTTTTCATCCTCGAAGGAAACCTTACCGACAGCCACGTGAATAATTCCATACCTGTCCACACGAAAACTGATTTTACCCGACTTACTATCTGCAACAGCCTGAGCAATGTCCTGAGTCACTGTCCCAGTCTTGGGATTGGGCATCAGTCCATGAGGACCCAGTACACGTCCCAGTTTACCGATATGACGCATCACATCGGGGGTTGCAATCACCACGTCGAAATCGAGCCATCCATCCTGGACTTTCTGAACATACTCTTCAAGTCCGGCATAATCTGCACCGGCATCCAGTGCTTCTTTCACTTTTTCTCCCTGGGCAAAGACCAATACACGGACCTTTTTTCCGGTCCCGTGGGGCAGAATCACCGTCCCCCGGACCATCTGATCGGCGTATTTTGGTTCTACACCCAAATTAATGCTCAGTTCGACGGATTCGTCAAATTTAGCAGAAGCGACTTTTTTCAGGAGCTGAACGCCCTCAACCAGAGGGTACTCATGTTCCCTGTCCACTTGCTTCATCAGTTCAAGATATCGCCGACTATGTTTCATGATATCACTCTGCCTCCTCTATCCTTCAACCTGCAGGCCCATACTTCTTGCGGTGCCGGCAATCATTTCCATGGCCGCCTCCACTGTATGAGCATTCAGGTCCTGCATCTTCAATTCAGCGATCTCCTGAAGATCCTTCCGGGTGACTTTTCCAACTTTCACTTTGTTCGATTCGGGAGATCCCTTTTGGATCTTTGCCGCTTTCTTTAGCAATACTGCCGCAGGAGGGGTTTTGGTAATAAAGGTAAAAGACCGGTCTCCGTATACAGTAATCACAACCGGTATAATTAAACCCATTTTATCAGTCGTTTTGGCATTATATGCTTTACAAAACTCCATGATATTCACCCCGTGCTGTCCCAAAGCCGGACCGACCGGTGGTGAGGGATTTGCTTGTCCTGCAGGGAGTTGCAATTTGATGACAGCTACTATTTTCTTTGCCATGCGTTACAACCTATTTTTCTCGTTCAACTTGTAAATAGTCCAGTTCTACCGGCGTAGATCTGCCGAAGATACTGACCATAACTTTCAATTTTTTCTTTTCTTCGTTGATTTCCTGAACCACCCCGGTAAAATCCATAAAGGGGCCGTCCACAATCTTCACGGGATCACCAACAGAAAAGGGTGTGGCGATCACTTCGCGTCCATCTTTCTTTTTTACTTCACCCTGTATGCGGTGAACCTCATTCTCTGTCAGGGCCTGGGGGCGACCTTTGGGACCGACAAAACTGATAACACCCGATACATTTTCAATAAAATACTTTGTTTCTTTCGTGAGTTCCATCTTAATCATAATGTATCCGGGATAGAAGACTTTCACCCGGGAGCGTTTTTTCCCTTCCCGCATTTCGACCACATTTTCCGTTGGGACCAGGACTTCTTCGATATAGTCACTGAGTTTACGGGCTTCCGCCTCGTACAGGATACGATCAGCCACTTGTCTTTCTTTACCGGAAAATGCTTTTATTGTGTACCACTTCATATCTGTCACTTGTTTTTAATACAGCAGTGCATGAACTGATTGAGAGAGGATAAAATCGACGATAAAAAGGAACACAACCAGGATAATGGAAAAAATTATTACCACCTTGGTGGAGCCTTTCAGCTCTTCAAAAGTCGGCCATGTCACCTTCTTCATCTCGGATTGGACACTTACCAGGAAATCACGTATTTTTTTGAACATCTTTTATTTCCTCTCTTCTTCGCAGGTCCGGAGGGATTCGAACCCCCAACTTGCGGTTTTGGAGACCGCTGCTCTGCCAATTGAACTACGGACCTGTCCGATCAAATTACCGGGTCTCTTTATGCACCGTATGCGTCTGACACCAGGGACAGTACTTTTTATATTCTACACGTTGAGGATGTTTACGTTTGTTCTTCGTCGTCGTGTAGTTTCTACGTTTGCATTCGCTGCATGCCAGGATAATTGTATCACGCATGGTCGGTCCTCAAAGGGTTATTTATTCAATAATGTCCGTCACTACACCGGCACCTACGGTCCGTCCGCCTTCACGGATGGCAAACCGCAACTCTTTTTCCATGGCGATGGGGACGATCAGTTCCACTGTAAAGGTGATGTTG
>LGGY01000147.1 GCA_001509335.1 Fidelibacterota bacterium 46_43 | reverse complement strand
ACTCTTACGGAAAATCCCCAGGATTATATTCGCTTTGTCATCAAGCCCAACTACAAACTATTGGGACAAAAGCTGGGTAAAGACATGCCCGTCGTTGCCAGGGCTTTGGCTGAATTAAATGCCGATGAAACAGCGGAAAAGGTCCGCAGGGGCGAAAGTATCCGGGTGAAGGGATATACACTGGAACCCTCGGAAATCCAGGTCAACATGGAAGAACAGCCAAATCTTGCGGCTGTAGAAGATAAAGGGTATTTTCTGGCCCTGAATACAGATTTAACACCGGAATTGAAAGATGAGGGTCTTATTCGGGATCTGATCCGGCATATTCAGACCCTTCGAAAGGATGCGGGTTTTCGTGTAGAGGACCGGATCCATCTGGGCATTCAGGGCCCTGACCCTGTGAAAAGAGCTGTTCAGGCCCATCAGGATTATCTAATGACAGAAACCCTTGCAGATGAATTGTCAGAAACCGTAGATTATCCTGAGGCCACAAAAGCACTGAAACTTGACGGTGCTGAAATAAGCATGATGATCAAACGATTAAGCAAAGAAGGAACCGGTAATGGCTGACAAAAAGAATAAAGGTCTCACGTCCAAAGAACGGCAACATTTCAGGGAAGTCATCCTGAAAAAAAGAGAAGAAACCATGGAGCAGCTGGATGAAAAACGCCAGGCTTTCATGGACAATTCTCCAACGGGGGGTTCGGCACAAATTGATTCCAATTACGCCTATCACATGGCTGATGTGGGAACAGACGCCCAGGAACGGGAAAAAGCCTTCATGCATTATACCCGTGAATTCAAATATCTGAATTATCTGAATGAAGCCCTGAACCGGGTGGATAATGACCCGGAATACGGCTTTTGCGTGGAATGCGGCAGCCGAATACCCAATGAACGGCTCGAAGAAGTCCCACATACCCGTCATTGTGTAAACTGCAAATCAAAAATTAAATAATCTTAGGGCCGGCACAGTTTGACCCGGAAATTGGTATATGACCCACAAGACACTTAAACTTTCTACGCGCCGGGTTCGGTTTGCTTTAATCGTTATCTGTGTATTTTTTTTGGATCAATGGACAAAATTTCTGACCCGGGCCCATTTCAGCATCCCTGTGCGGAATCCTATCCGGCTTCTTGGGGATAATCTGATCATCACACGGGTTGAGAACCACGGCGTAGCCTTCGGGATTCACTTTCCCGGGATTCATATTATTTCTTATCTGGGGTTTTTTGTGATTATCCTCTATCTCTTTTTCCAGTACCGGCGGGAGGCTTACAGCCTGCTGAATGATATTGCCTTCAGCCTGATCATCGGCGGTGCCCTGGGCAATTTTTACGACCGGCTTTTCCGGGGCACAGTCACGGACATGATTCAGATGGGGATATCCGGATATTACTGGCCGGTCTATAACATTGCGGATACAGCCATAACCATCGGAGTGCTGCTTTTTATTCTGGGGACATTTCTACAGAATCGACAGACCAAACATGTTGACGGATGAACTCTATGAAGAGACAATGGATACCCAGACGTATCAGATCATTGTTTCTTCACATCAAAAATCCCTGCGTCTCGACCGTTTTATTGCCGAGTCCATACCCCGTATCTCCCGCACACGGGTCCAACTGCTTATCGAAAACGGCCATATCCTCCGGAACGGCCGTGTTATTGATAAAGCCTCTTTGAAAGTCACCCCCGGGGATATTCTGACCATAAGCATACCCCAACGGCGCCCATTGGCCGTTGAACCGGAGATGATCCCCCTTCAGATAGTTTATGAAGATGATGATCTTATCGTGATCAACAAACCACCGGATATGGTTGTCCACCCGGCAGCAGGGAACCGGACCGGTACACTGGTCAACGCCCTGGCCCATTATTGCACAACTCTCTCAACAGCCGGAGGATATTACCGTCCGGGCATCATTCACCGGCTGGATAAAGATACTTCAGGAACCATTATTGCCGCGAAAAATGATGTCGCCCACAATGAAATGGCCCGGAAATTTGAACACCGGAAAATCGAGAAATATTATCTGGCGCTGGTCTGGGGATCCATCACTCCCTCTTCCGGCGTCATTTTGGATCCTATCGGCCGGGACCCCTCCAACCGCAAAAAATTTGCGGTTGTGCCTGACGGAAAAGATGCCGAAACCCGTTATAAGGTTCTGGCAGATCTGGATTTTCTCAGCCTGGTCCGCCTGCGGATTATCACCGGCCGAACGCACCAGATCCGTGTCCACATGGCTTACAGCGGTCACCCGGTTTTGGGAGACAGCACCTATGGGGGACGGACAAAAAAATTAAAAAGCCTGAAACCACGCCAACGGGAAAAAGCCGTTCAGGTTTTGGATTGTATTCACAGACAGGCACTTCACAGTTATGAGATGTTTTTTGATCATCCCCGGACAGGTGAGCCGATCCATGTCCGCTCTAACCTGCCCCGGGATATGTGTGAGGTCCTTGAGATTTTAGGTTATAACGGGGAATCTGTATGTTAAGCTATGATACATGCCTGAACCGTTTTCTTTCCTATCTTCATGAGATCCGGGGATATTCCGCCAACACCCTGGAAGCATACGGCAGGGACTTACTCCAGTTCAGGGATTATTGCCGGGAATATTACAGCGAGCCGGAAATCGATATAAAAAAGATTGACAAACTGACACTCCGGCATTTCCTGGGTAAACTTTCTGAGGAGGGACAGTCTGCCAAAACCATCGCCCGAAAACTGGCGGCGTTAAAATCCCTTTTCAAATTTGCCATGCGGAATGAATGGATCGAGAAAAACCCTGCCTATGCCATCCGTTCGCCAAAACTCCCTTCAAAACTGCCGGTGTTTATCACACAGGAACAGATGAGAGCCCTTTTTCGTTCAATACCTGCGGACACGTTCATACACAGCCGGGATAAAGCCCTGGTGGATCTGATTTACAGCACAGGAATGCGCCTGAATGAACTGGTTCAATTAAATATCATGGATTTGAATACACATGGAAATACTGTTTCGGTTGTGGGCAAGGGAGATAAGCAACGGGTCCTGCCCGTCGGCACGGAAACTATGAAGAGTCTTGAAGCTTATCTGACTTTCAGACGGGAAAAATATGGAAGCTATGAGACCTATTCCCCCCTTTTTATCTCTAAACAAAATAAACGGATCAGTCCACGGGATGTCCAATACCGTATTGAAAAAATCATCCGGGCCTTTTCTGAAGGTGCCCGAAAAAACAGTCCACATGTCCTTCGCCACTCCTTTGCCACACACCTGCTGGAAAACGGAGCAGACCTGCAGGCAGTCCGGTCCCTTCTGGGACACTCAAGTCTGTCAACAACCCAGATTTATACCCATGTGAATACAGGACGACTCAAGGATGTTTACCGGCAGGCACATCCCCGGGCCGGTAGACAGAATAAACCCCATAACAAGAACGGAGGCCACGATGAGAGTTGAAATCACGGCAAGACACCTGAATGTTTCAGACAAGATGAAACAGTATGTACAGGATGAATTAAACCGCCTGACCAAAGTCTTTGAACGCATTATCGATATCCATGTCATCATCGAAGATGCAGAAGCCGGCCAGGTAAAAACCGAACTCATAGTGAATGTCCCCGGAAAAACACTCACCGTTGAGGAAAAAAGCCGTGAACTCACAAAAGCCATCGACCAGGTAGTGGGAAAAATGGTAAGGCAATTGAAAAAATATAAAGATAAATTTAAAGAATGACTCTTAAACTGACCATACAGCGCCTTCTGAATGAAATCGGAGCCAAACTCCGTATTGTTCAGCTAAACGGCCGGGTAGGACGGAAGAATATCATCCGCTCATCCAAGGTGAATATTCCCGGGCTTGAATTGGCGGGATACTGGGATTTCTTTTCCCCAAAATCCCTGCAAATCCTTACAAACAAAGAAGTCAAATTCATATCCACCATTTCCGCTGCCGCCATGAAATCCATCTTTCAGCGCATGTTTGCCTATGAAATACCGGCAGTTATCCTGTTGAAAGATCTGGAACTCCCCCCTCTTGTGTTGGACCTTGCCACAGACATGAAAATCCCTCTTTTACAGACAAAGGTAGAAAACACCGATTTCCTGAAGGAAATCAATTCTTTCCTTTACAAGGAATTCGCCCCCCGCATCAATGTTCACGGAACACTGCTGGACATTTACGGTGTAGGAGTTTTGCTGACAGGTCGGAGCGGTATCGGAAAAAGCGAAATTGCCCTGGATTTGATTGAGCGTGGGCACCGGCTGGTTGCCGATGATGTGGTGAATATCGAAAAGGCGAGTGAAACCATCCTCATGGGCTATGGGGAAAAAATCCTGCAAAACACTTTGGAAATCAGGGGATTGGGCGTTGTCAACGTCCGGAAGGCATTCGGCATCCGCGCCGTCCGGCCCCGGAAACGCCTTGAAGTCCAGATTGAACTGGTGGAATGGGATTCTGAAATGCAGTATGAACGTTTCGGACTGGATGAACAGAAAAACACCATCCTGGATGTGGACATTCCTTTTATTACCCTTCCCATCTATCCCGGAAAAAATATCACCGTCATCGCTGAGGTCATTGCTCTCAATTATATGCTTAAACTCCATGGTGAAGACCCGGCAAAAGAACTGCAGGAAGAATTGATGAACAAACTCAAGCTTCAGGCTTCGACCATGGATGACAAGCGGTTTAAAGGAGATTTTGAATAATCTTGAAACAGCAGAGGAGGCTTTTCTATGAAAG
The DNA here is from genome assembly GCA_001509335.1 of Fidelibacterota bacterium 46_43. Taxonomy (GTDB): domain Bacteria; phylum Fidelibacterota; class Fidelibacteria; order Fidelibacterales; family Fidelibacteraceae; genus Fidelibacter. The sequence continues at coordinate 9,389 of LGGY01000147.1, read as the reverse complement.
CAATTATACCCGCGGCCGGGATGGGAACCCGTCTGCGTCCCCATACATTTACACGTCCCAAAGTCATGCTCAATGTTGCCGGAAAACCCATCATCGGACATATTGCCGATACCCTTATGGAAGCTGGTATTAAGCAATTATCCATCATCGTGGGATATAAAAAAGAACGGGTGATAGATTATTTTACCGGAATAGAGGGATTCCAATGTGAATTTCCGGAGCAGAAGGAGATGCTGGGACTGGGTCATGCCGTTTTATACGGACTGGAAGAGACGGATGAACCGGTATTGATCATTCTTGGCGACACCATCATTAATACAGATTACAAGGCATTCATATCCCGTGAGACCCATACATTGGGTGTCGTTCAGGTGGAAGATCCCAGACGTTTTGGAATCGTAGAGACCAATGAAAAAGGGCATGTGGTTTCCATGGTAGAAAAACCGGAAAACCCGCCGGGAAATCTGGCGATTGCCGGACTCTATCTGATACGGAATCAGGGATTGCTGAAAGAAGCCATCGAAAAGCTGGTCCGGGACCAACAAAAGACCCGGGGAGAATACCAGCTGACAGATGCCCTGAAAATCATGATGGATCAGGGAGAAATATTCACCGCTGTAGAAATAGACAGCTGGCTGGATTGCGGAAAACAGGAAACCCTGCTGGAAACAAACCGCCTGATCCTGGAACAGAAAGGATCCCGATCGGGAAACGCAGAGAACTGCACCATTATCCCTCCCGTGTATATTGCAGATGATGCCTCCGTGAAAAATTCCGTGATCGGTCCCTACGTATCCATCGGTGCCGGTACCCATATATGCGGCTCTGTCATCCGGGATTCCATTATTTATGAAGAAGCCGACATCGAACATGCCCTTCTTTCAGGGGCCATCATCGGTCAGAAAACCGTCTGCAAGGGCCGGTTGAAACCTGTGAATCTGGGGGATTTTTCAGAAGCTTTTGAATAAGAGATGAAATGATTAAATTATTAAAGTTTAAAAAAAGGAGACATTTTTGCGTATTACATACTTTACCTCTGAATCTGTCACCGAAGGTCATCCTGATAAAATATGCGATCAGATTTCCGATTCCATTCTGGATTCCATCCTGGACAAGGATAAAGAAGCCCGGGTAGCCTGTGAAACCCTGGTGACAACCGGACTTGTCATGGTCGTCGGAGAAATCACTACCGAATGTTATGTAGACATTCCGGAAGTCGTCCGGAAAACACTGAAACGCATCGGGTATGATAGTTATGACAGTGGACTCAGCTATGAGAACTGTGCCGTGATTGAATCCATCCATCCACAATCTCCTGATATCAAAAAGGGTGTTGACGAAACAAAAGGTCACGAGCAGGGGGCGGGAGATCAGGGACTCATGTTCGGTTTTGCCTGCAAGGAGACACCGGAATTGATGCCCCTTCCCATTTCGCTGGCCCATAAACTGACCCTTCGGATGTCCACCCTTCGTAAAGAAGGGGAATTGCTATGGGCACTTCCTGACGGAAAAAGCCAGGTGACTGTGGAATATCACGATGGAACACCTGCCCGGGTCAGCACGGTGGTTATCGCCATTCATCACCGGAAAGATGCTGACACCGACAAAATCCGTAAAGATATCACCAACATGGTCATCAAACCGGTTTTGGGTGATTTGATGGATGATGAAACCACGCTGTATATCAATGCCACCGGCCGATTTGAAATGGGCGGACCCCAGGCGGATGCCGGTGTAACAGGACGGAAAATCATTGTGGACACCTATGGCGGTTATGCCCGTCACGGCGGAGGCGCATTCTCCGGAAAGGATCCATCCAAAGTAGACCGGTCCGCAACCTATATGGCCCGGTACATAGCCAAGAATCTCGTGGCAGCGGGACTGGCCGACAGTTGTGAAATTCAACTGGCGTATTCCATCGGTGTGGCTGAACCCCTGTCCGTTTTTGTTGACACTTTTGGCACCGGAAAACTTCCCGATCATCAACTGGCTGACATTGTCCGGAAAGAATTCCCCCTGAAACCTCATCAGATCATTGATTATCTGGATCTGAAGCGTCCGATTTACCGGAAAACTGCAGCCTATGGCCACTTTGGCCGTGAAGATTGCGACTTCAGCTGGGAAAAAACAGATAAGGCAGAAAAACTCAAAAAATATCTTTCCTGAGCCTTTTCGTTTTTTGGAAAATGAAACATCCTCATCATACATGGCTGTACATAAAAGCCTGTCTGGCATCTCTATTATTCTGTGTATTCTTTTTTTTATCCTGTGACTTAAATATTCCAACCAAGCTGGAACCGCCGGCATGGAAAGCTTCGCTTACACTTCCCCTGATTTATGAACAATACCCGGTGATCGACCTGGAAAATGATTCCACGTTCTTTGCCGAAGGCGATACCATGTTCCTGCGCTTTGGCGGTGATCTGGGCCAGGTGGCTTTATCAAAAAATAATTTCATTGTTCCGGTGAATACCAGCATTTCTGTCCAGGAAGAAGGACAAACCCTCAGGGTTGATCCGTTCAGAAGAGAAATAATCGATAATCTGACCCTCGGGGATATCGTTGGAGCAGACCTTTCTACCATACCACCAGACGTATGGAATAACGTTGCTGCAAATCCCATCGTTGATGTAGACGAAACGGTTGATTTTGGTGAAGAAATACGACAGGAACTGAACCGGTACTTTTCAGCCTATGCTTTGGAAACCGGTGAAGGCAGTTTTTTTGTGACTGATTTCCGAAATGATTTGCCCGGGCCTGTCCTCATCGATACAGTAAAAATCGATGTCATCCGGGATGATATGTCCCGCTATCATCTTGTGATACATGAAGGAGATACCATTGAAGCCTATGGCAGACTCAGGGATTCTACAGATCTGACAGGGAAATTTGTTGAAGGAACCCGCCTGAATGCTTCCATAGCAATTTTTCTTGTTCCGGTAAATGATACCCTCTATTCAGATCCAGACATAGAAGACGGACTCTTTTACCGCCAAAGCGCTCAAATGTTCTTTACTTCCATCCATGGACGCACAAAAGAAATTGTCCTCATGGATACAACCCTGGGATTTCCCCTGCCTCAAAGCAACACACAGATTGAAAAAGGGGCATTAAGTATGACTGGCCCGGACACCAATGAGATCAGCATGGCTGTATTAAGCAACACCTTTGATGCACCCATCCGGTTTGGGCTCACCTTCCCACAGATTCAATCACCTCCGCCGGGAAACTATCCTGCAGCATTTCCCGATACGCTGCTTACTCCGGGCCTGGACATGTCCCTGGATCTGGATGGATACCATGTAAAAAGCATTGATGATGATGAATTATTAGATAATCTTGAATATACTTATCAGGTAAAAATCGACAGTGCCGCACCGGATGTGGCAGGATATAATGCCACCTTTCCCCTGAATGAAAGTATGGGAACACTCCAGGTTGATTTTCAGGTAACGGATATGCGTTTTGATTCGTTGAAGGGGCAATTCAACATGCTGCTTCCCGGAGACGAACAGCAGATGGAACTTCCGGAAGGTATCACAGGCATCGGTATTGCCGAACCTGAAATGACACTTCGTGTACGGAACCGTATTCTTCCTGTAAAACTGATAATGGATATTACAGCTAACAAGAAAACGGAATCCCGCACCATGCATGTGGAACCGTCTCTCAATCATCCGGATGTTGCAGCAACCGATTCCGCTCTTTCCATCATTAAATTTAACCGCCAGGGTATGTTTGTCTACTGGGATGACGAGTCAAACCTGGTACGTGTGAATGAAACACATCCCACGATTGCCGACCTGATTGATCTGAATCCCAAAAACTTCCGTATCAGCACCAGCGCCCTTGTGAGGGGAGAAGGAACAATTGGTATCGGAGACAGCCTGTGGGCCGATTATATACTGGAAGCCCCTTTTAAATTTCTGGCAAGCAGTCAGAGTTTTATGCCAAAAGGGTACACAACAATTGCCGCGTGGGATAGCTCCACAGCAGCCTTTATTAGGGAGAATGCGACCGGCGCCATCGTATACGCCAATCTGACCAATCACATCCCGATGCATGGGACCTTTACTTTGCTGATGTCGGACAGTACCATTTTTCCCCGGGACACCCTGCCTGAAACCCTGGATTTACTGAATATTTCTGATATGGGAAACAGCCGTATTTATTTTAATAACGGGGATATCATTCGTCTGGATACCCTTTTTTCCGTTCCCTTGCCCCGGGCAGAGGTTGATCCGGTAACAGGCATGATCACTGCCCCGGTGGATTCTACAGTTACCGACACCATTTCAGCCGATCTGGTCATGGAATTAACCCGCCAGGTGAATCATTATGTGATGCCCCGGATTGATCTTCAAACAAGTTCCGATTCCCTCATTTTTATCCGTCCCCAGGATTATATCGGCGTTCATGCCTATATCGGCTTCCGGGTCAACACCGGTGATTTTATCTACGGTTCCGATAGCAACGAGGAGGAAGGCGGAGAATGATGCGACGCTTTCTTATCCTGTTTGTAGGGCTAACCGCCTTTTTACAAGCCCAGTTTGACCGGGATCCACGGGCTGTGGGACTGGCAGGAGCCTATGGCACAATTTCCCGTGGTTTTTCCGCCGTCGGGTGGAATCCGGCCAATCTTGCCTTTCCCGATTCTTCTGGTCATACACGCATTTCACTGGGTTATGTGAATCTCCGGATTCAAAATACAGTCCTCTCCCTGAAGGATTTAAATTATTATAACGGTCGTGATCTGGAAAGGCCTGATCCCTACACCGGAGAAATCCCCAAAGAAGGGTTTCTTGAACTTTTCCGGGAGGATGGATTCCGGGGAGAAGCAGGGCTTACGCTGGTTGTTCCTTTTCTGAGCCTGTCCCATAAAAACTGGGCTGTTACCACCCGAACGATCTCTGCAGCTGACTTGATCATGCCCTACGATTATGCAGATCTATTTGTCAACGGCAACAGAATCCTCCAAGATTATGACCTGACCATTGATCTCAACTCGATGGTCATGGCCGTAGCTGATTTCTCGATGGGATTCCCCTTTGAACTCGGGGCTGTGGGATTCACAGTCCGCTATTTCCAGGGATTGACCTATTATGGTTTTGACAGTGACGAATCCACGGCACATTTCCTGACCGATACAACATCCCTTAAAGCCGGTGCTGAGTATATTACCCGGCTTATGTACGGCGGGACCGGTGCCGGGCTGGACCTGGGTTACACATCCAATCTCTGGAACGGCTGGCAGTTCAGTGTGGCACTGAATAATCTCTTCGCCCAGACCTATTGGAACAAACCTACCTATGCCCGGATGCTGCTGGGTGTTGACGAAGCAGATATTTATCAGAGCAAAAAGTATGTGTACCGTCTGAAAGAACTGACACCCATGGATTTTTTTGGTGATACGACAGGTGTAATGCCAACATTTGAAGAAATTTACATGGCAGAAGAATCCTCGCTCGATCCGCCTGATGGCACCGTTAAAATCCGTTATCCCGCATGGGCCCGTTTTGGCCTGAGGCGGCAGCTGAATCCGGAGGTCGTGTGGGTCAGTGATTTTTCAGCATCCTTTCACAACATCTTTTTTGCCCGGGATTCATGGCTTTGGAGCAACGGCATTGAAATTGTGCGCTCACCTGCCTTTCCGGTGCGGGCCGGATTGGCCTGGGGTGGAAAAAATAACAAACATATCTCCTTCGGTTTCTCAATGAAAACCTGGATTTTAAACCTGGATTTTGCCATGGCACTGCATAACGGATTCAATCTACAAACGGCAAAAGGACTCGAACTGGCTTTGGGTGGATATCTTGAATTTTAACGGCTTTCCCTCCAATCGAAGGCTAAAAAGGGTTTTATTCCATGAAAAATCAAGAGAAAGAACTAACACCGGAACCTTTTGGGAAAACATGCTCCCTGTGTGGCGAAGAAAACAAAAAAAAATTGACAGAAGATCCTTTCAATAAAGGAATTTACATCTGCCGGGAGTGTCTTGAACGAAGCAGCCGCCACGATACCATGGTTCACCTGGGACTCGAAGTACAACCTGAACATGAATAAATGGTAACGAATGCCCATGGAAAGTGTCCAATTACATTCATCATGGAGAAACTGATAAAATGAAGGAGGATTCCATGATCTACCTGACAAAACGGGTGACCTTTTCTGCGTCTCATGTACTCCGGAATCCGGATTTTGACGAAAAAACCAATCTGGATGTTTACGGTAAATGCAGCTGGCCTCATGGACATGGCCATAATTATGTCCTCGAAGTCACCGTTCAGGGACACATCCCCAAAGAGACGGGCATGCTTATCGATTTAAAAAAACTGAAATATATTATACATGAAAACGTTGTGGATAAACTGGACCACAAATTTCTGAACACTGATGTCCCATTTCTGAAAGGAGTTATCCCCACTTCGGAAAATCTGATTGTATCGATCTGGAAAGAACTGGAAAAGGCTTTGGAACCGGGGATGCTCTATGAGCTGAAACTGTGGGAAACAGAAAACAACTGGGTTGTATATCGTGGAGAGTAGCAACCCTATCCTCGAAATATACACGCGGATTTTATTTTCCGCCGCTCACAGTTACAGGGACAAACACAAATCCCCGGAGGAAAACCGTGGGAAATACGGAAAATACAGCCGTATTCACGGGCATAATTACGAAGTAATCCTGGGATTGCGCGGACCGATAGATATGAAAAGCGGAATGATGATCAATTTCTTTGAGGTAGAACAGATACTCAAAGAAAAAATCATATCCATCCTGGATATATCCCATCTGGAGGAAGATATCCCCTGGTTCAGGGAGCATCTTCCTACAACCGAAAACATATCCTTGTTTGTGTATCATCAACTCAAGCGTGCCTTCCCCCCGTCTGTGATTTTGGTATCGGTGGAAGTCCGCGAAACCCCTGATTTAGGAGCAAAGATAAGCAATGAGTAATCCGCGTATAAAAAAACTCGAAACCATCACCTTGGATCTGTTAAAAGAAATCGGCGAAGATCCACAACGGGATGGATTGATAAAAACGCCATACCGTGTGGCAAAATCCTGGGAATTTCTTTCAAAAGGCTATGAAATGAATTTGAAGGATATTATCAACGATGCCATCTATGATGAAGAATCCCGGGGGATGGTCGTTGTCCGTGATATTGATTTTTTCTCCATGTGTGAACACCACATGCTGCCATTTTTTGGAGTAGTACATGTGGGATACATTCCCAACGGAAAGGTTTTGGGGCTCAGTAAAATCCCACGGATTGTAGAAATGTATTCCCGCCGTTTGCAAATTCAGGAACGCATGACCCGCCAGATTGCAGAAACACTTTGGAAAACAGTGCACCCGATTGGGGTGGGAGTCGTCATTGAAGGCCAGCACATGTGCATGCAAATGCGGGGTGTGGAAAAGAAAAATTCCTATACAACAACCTCTACGGTTCTCGGGGAATTTCATGATGATCCTGAAACCCGGGCAGAATTCCTTACGATGATCTCAAAAAAGACCTTCGGTTAATAATCTTTGTATGAACATTCCACTCCTGCTTACTCTGGCCGCTGAGCTGTATCGGCAGGCTTCCAAAGAATCCGGCCATCCGGCGGATGAAATTGCACACCACTATTTTAAACAAAGGCATTTTTTAGGAAAAAGGGACCGTAGGGCAATATCTGAAGTTTTTTGGCATATGATACGTCACAAGTCACGTTTTGAGTGGCATTCTGCCGGAGTTGCATCTCCTACCATGAGAACCATCATACCTGTGGAAGAGCTGGTGGTCCGGGCTTATCGGGATCTTTACCCCGAAACTCAGGCAGCGGGTTTCCGGAAAGAGGATAGCTTTAGCCGGGCGTGGAGGCAGACAGAAAAAAATCCAGGGCAAGTGAACATTCCGGATCCTGCCATTTACAGCCTTCCGGAATGGATGTGGGCTGATCTGGAGGAAATCTTTGACCAGGAGACATTACATACTACTGCCACATCTCTTTTAAAACCGGCGGGGCTTCATCTTCGGATAAATACACTTAAAGCAAGGGTTGAGGATGTCCTACAGGCCTGTCCGGAATACACCATCCGAAGGGGAAACATTGTACCTGAAACCCTTCGAATTCAGGGGAACCCGGATATCAGGCATCACAGAGTATACCGTCAGGGATGGGTGGAAATTCAGGATGAAGGGAGTCAGCTCGTCACACGATTAATCCGCCCTCAGGCGGGAGATTGCATCCTCGATGCCTGTGCCGGTGCCGGTGGAAAATCCCTCCACCTTGCAGCCTTCACCCAAAATCAGGCCCGGATTATTGCCACCGATAAATATCCTGAACGACTGATAGAACTTGTGCACAGGGCAAACCGTACGGATGCCCGTATTCAGGTGATGGACCAGAAAGAAGTTTTCAAAAACCTTCAGGGCAAGGCGGACATTGTTTTTCTGGATGTCCCCTGCAGCGGGAGTGGCACCCTCAGGCGCCGGCCAGACCTGAAATGGAATCTGACACCGGGAACCATCCGAAACTACGTAGACCTGCAACAAAAAATACTTAAAGAAAACATACCACTGTTAAAACCGGGAGGACGCCTTATATACACAACCTGCTCCATCCTGCCCGAAGAAAATGAAGGTCAAATGGAGTATATCATGAAAACCTGGCCACATTTAAAACCGTTACCGATTTCAGACATGATTCAAGAGTTGAATCTTCCCCTGAACTCTTTGAGTACATCCGGGCTCAGGATCAGTCCACAGGATTTTGATACAGATGGATATTTTGTGGGCATCATGAAATGAGCGAATAGTGATGAGTTAAGTTTTGAATTATTCCTCACGCAGAGAGGTCAGAGAGTCCAGAGAGCGCCGGGATACAGATTTTTTATATTTCCCGCAGAGGCGCAGAGAGCGCAGAAGGTTGGTAGATTGAATAATTGATTAGATTGGTTTGATTGGACCACTTGTCACGCGTTACGTGTCACTTTTTCAGTCGGCAGCCTGCCCCATGAATAGGAACCCGGTTTACCGGGATATTTCACGGGGGATTGATTTGATTGGATGATTGAGTCGATGGACACCAGGAGCGCAGCGACGCCAGCTTCCAACTTCTAACTTCTTATAATGATTGATTTGATTGATTTGATTGATTCGATTGGATGATTGAATAGATTGGGAGATTGATTGGATTGATTGGATGAATAGGATTTTTTTTGATTTAGTACAGGGATTATAAGAGAGATGGAATATATGATTTCGGTTAGGTAGCGCCCCCCACCCCGGGGGTAAAATACACCGAAATGCGACATAAAGCAAGATAATATTGTTAATCGTATATATGAAGTGTCGAATAATTCAAATATCCCGGTCATCGGGAAGATCTCCGGCAGGCAG
>LGGY01000088.1 GCA_001509335.1 Fidelibacterota bacterium 46_43 | reverse complement strand
ACAGCAATTACAGTTCGTTGGGAAAAAACAGATTTACTCATTGCCTAATCCTCCTTACAGCGATCAAAATTCAATGCCTATCCTGGCCCATGAATTTAAGCCAAAATTATCTTCTTTTTGAAAAACAAAACCATACATGACAGGTCCAAGTATGGTATCATAGATCAGAGAAAGCTCAACTCCGTAATCCAGGATTTTATCGAAAGTTTCCACATCGGTCCATACACGAAATGTGCTATGACGGACAAAAAGCTGAGGTTTAAACCACAAATTATCAATCCAGGTATGGTAAACGGCTCCCAGGGATCCTCCGATATAATCGGTCGTCAGTAAATCTTCACTGATAAAATACCGGAGATGTTCTGCATGTTCAGGCCGGATATTTTCCAGGATCGGCGGATACCCGAAAATATGGCCATATCGCGCATTGGCCAACAGGCCCAACCGGCGGTTCAGAGGAATTCCAACCCTGAGCTCTGATTCGCCCTTTAAAAAGTAGGCGGCATATTCATGTAATTGCAGCACCGGATGGAATTCCTCCACCAATGACCTTCCTCCTGTGAAATTCATATCAAATGAGTATCCCGTTTCCATGGGTATCAGGCGCGTACGCTTATCATCAACATACCGAAATTTGGCATAAATATACGGTTTATCGGTATTCAATCGCCGTATATAATCCTGTATGGAAGCCCGGGAGGGCAAGTATTCTCCATATACTCCGCCGAATTCAAGCTGAATCAGCCTGTCCCACCCCAGGGAAGCAGATGCCGCAAGGCTCGCATTAACCATGTTTTTCCGGATAAAGCGGGAATCAAAAAGATTTGTGTCATACTGATAACGATGGGCAGAAATTTGAAAAGCACGGGTAAACCGGAGATTAATGAAAGGAAATTTCATGGTCTGGATGTCTGTCAGCCTGGATCGTCCGCCAATATGATAATTCCCGACAAAGAGATAATTTTTCAGAAAGAAAGATGTATTAAAAAGCCGCCTGTTTAACTCGGCTACATATACATTCATACCGGCATTGCTGTCAAAATAGAACCCGCCCTGTATACTGTGGTCCGTATTTTCGGTTACAGATATTATAAACAGAACAGAATCCGTCCCGCTTATTTCACATGCTTCAACATCGACAGAATTAAAATATCCGCTGCCGTAAAGGCGGTCCATATCATTTTTTAACATGTCTACAGAATATGGACTTCCGGGTTGATAGGCCATCAGATTCTGAATCTGTTGACAGGTAAACCGTTCATTTCCCCGGATATCCACCCGGTATCCGCTTTTGTCATCCAGCCAGGTCCGGATGCGTGTCTGTTTCTGGTGAAAGGCGGCTGTATCCCATTGATTATCCAGCATGTTCCGGATATCGCGGGCTGCTTTTACACCGGCTTCATATCCCCTTTGAAAGATCTCCTCCCCTTTCAGAAAATCAAAGAGCATGACATCCGGATTGTTAATCTGAATAAAATAATCATAGCCGCTCACTGCATCGGAATCACTTCGGGCGGCAAAGACATTATTCAGATACGTGAAAACATCTCCCACATCCACAATTTCATTTTTTTGGGGAGGGATATCACCGGTATTCACGGCAATAATAAAGTCAGCCCCCATATCCCGGGCTTCCTGAATAGGTAAATTATTATAAAAACCCCCATCCATGTAAAAAGTGGAATCCAGAAAAACCGGTTCAAAAACAATGGGATATGCCATCGAAGCCCGAATAATTTCTGCCAGGTTACCATGGGAAAACGAAGTGGCTTTCTGATAGATCATGTCGGAAGCCACCACCCTGAGAGGAATGGCCAGAGAATCAAAATTACCACCGGAATAAACCTGTCCGGGAAGCAACTGAATCTGCAGGAACTGTTTGATTGCCCGATTTGAAAGGAGTCCCATCGGTAATAAACTGCTGCCTGATTCATCCAGAAAAATATTTACCTGCTCCGGCAGGGCATCGATACGGTTTTCAATGGGGATATTCCGACGGTCCTGAATTCCGGCAAAAAGATCCCAGCCTTTGCCGGAACTGGCAAAATCATAGAGCTGATTAATCTGCCAGCCCGAAGCATAGAGTCCGCCGACCAAAGCGCCTGCACTGACTCCGCTGATACAATGGATAGGAATTTGGTATTCTTCCAGTGCCTTAATCACACCGGCATGGGAAATACCTTTTGCCCCGCCACCACTTAAAACCAGACCAATCCGGGGAAAATCAGGTTCAGTTTGTCCTGAAAGTATACCGGCAAAAAAAAGAATTCCCAGAAGGCCGGGTATCATCTGTTTCAAGGGGGGTTTTTTTAATAAGTAAGGCATGTCCTCACATGTTACGGGATCATCAAAACAGAAAAAAGAGTCGTGCTATTGTTCGATCAGCAGTCGGACCGGACCTTTGTGAATTCCTCCACCGTTTCCATAATCCGTTACCTTCACCAGTAAGGTATTTTTTACATTCCACACAATCCGGGATTTGCCAGGTGAAATCAGATACCGTCGCGGGAGGTTCCAGCCGGCGGTAGACCCGACTTTGTCACAATTGATATAGGTTTCATCCTCATCATCCACGGCACCCATATCCAGCCAGATACGAGTGTTATGGAGGCTGTCCGGCAATGAAAAATACCGCCGGTACCAGAATGTGCCGTCTAAACCGGGAAATCCTGCATCTTCCCAATTTGCCGGAACCTGAATGGAAAACCATAAGGAATCATCATGGCGGAGCTTAAAACACTGATTCACCTGTTGGACCGGGCTGAATTCCCAGCCTTCACTCAGGTCCACTTCATGACATGGAATCCAGTTGAATTGTTCAATATGTTCATCATTCCCAAAGAGGATAACCAAATTCAGACTATCCTGGGGAGCGCCTGAATCCGGAAGGGAAATCACAAATATATCTTGATAATCAGGGGGAAAGGTATGGGTTTGCACCAGGGTGTCTTCCATCCAGAGGATTTCTAACGGGACTTTGGAACGGTTAAGGATTTGAAAGACGGGATCATCCACAACCAGGGTATCTTTCAGACTTATTTTATAGGGAGCAAGGATTTGATAATGGACCGGAAAAGTGAGGGGCACTGTGATATCCTCAAAGGAAAAAAGCCATTCCAAAAGGAAATAGCCATAATGATCGGTCACAGGCATGGGGATATATGGCACGACGCGTACCGTGTGGATTCCTCCTTCGCTTACCCGGGGAGTCCTGATG
>LGGY01000236.1 GCA_001509335.1 Fidelibacterota bacterium 46_43 | reverse complement strand
GAGAAAAGAAAATGACGGAACTGGACCTGTATCGCCAATCCATAGAGCAGTGTACAAAATGTGCTTTGTCACAAACCCGGAAACATTTTGTTTTTGGGATTGGTTCTCCGGATGCAGACATTTTATTTGTCGGTGAAGCTCCGGGAGCTGTGGAGGATGAAACAGGCATTCCTTTTGTTGGCCGGGCGGGTAAACTGCTGGATAAAGCCCTATACCACATCGGTCTGGACCGGGACAGTATTTTTATCACCAATGTGCTGAATGAATCCCCGTGTGATTGTGGCTTTGGGACGGATTGCCGCCAGGACTCTTCTTCGGCTGCCGACTGACACATCTCTCACATCCATGCGGAAACAATCATTCGAATATCATGGTGTGCCCCTGTGTGTCTTTTTTCATCCGGCGGCAATTTTGCGGAATGCCGGCCGGGAAGGGGAGTATTTCCGGGATTTTGAGAAATTGAAAGAAACGTATTTAAAGGATTAACATGGCTCAGGAAAATGTGACACGCATCCCTCCCCAGTCCATTGAATCGGAAATGGCGGTACTGGGGGCTATGATGCTGGATGACAGTGCTGCAAGCCGGGGTATTGAACTGCTCACCGAGGATGATTTTTACCGGGAATCCCACCAGCTGATTTTTCATGCCATGGCAACGCTGTACAATGAAAGCAAACCCATTGATCAGCTGACGGTGACGGAAAAACTTTCCCAGCTGAAACACCTGGAAAAATGTGGTGGTGCTTATTATGTATCCAACCTGGCAGAAGCCATGCCTACTGCGGCCAATATTGATTATTACGCTTCCATTGTGAAAAACAAATCCATCCTCCGTCACATTATATCCGTATCTACCCGGATGGTGACAGAAGCCTACAATGAAGAAGAAGAAGCAGAAACCATACTGGATCAGGCCCAGCAGGAAATTTATAAATTGAAATCCCAGTCTGCTCCATCGGATTTTGTGGGAATTCACCAGATTATACACGACACTATTGACCACATTGAAAGCCTGAAAAATCATGATCAGGATGTGATCGGACTCCACACCGGTTTTATCGGTCTGGATAAAATGACTTCCGGTTTTCAGCCGTCGGATCTGATTATCATCGCCGGCCGCCCATCCATGGGGAAAACGGCCATCAGCCTGAGTATGATGCGTCGCATGGCGGTGGATTATAAGAAAAAAGTGGGGTTTTTCTCCCTTGAAATGTCCAACGAACAACTGGTATTGCGCCTTTTAAGTATGCAAAGCAGTATCGACCATCAGAAGCTTCGGAAAGGCCGTGTCCCCAATGAAATGTGGGGAACTCTTATCGATGCGGCATCCAGGTTACACGAATCTGAGATCTATGTGGATGATACACCCAGTCTGACGATTATGGATATCCGCAGCCGGGCCCGGCGCCTGAAAATGGAAAAGGGACTCGATATCGTGTTTGTAGATTACCTTCAGATTGCCCGGGGCATCACAAGCCGCTCTTCTACCCGGGAACAGGAAATATCCTCCATCAGCCAGGGACTCAAAGCCATGGCCAAGGAACTCCACATCCCTGTTGTGGCAGTTGCCCAGCTGAACCGTGCAGTGGATGCCCGGTCTGGCGATCACAGACCCCACCTCTCGGATTTGCGAGAATCCGGAGCCATTGAACAGGATGCTGATGTGGTGATGTTCATTTTCCGGGAAGAGGTCTATTCCAAAGACCCGGAACATGAAGGCAAGGCGGAACTCATCCTGTCCAAACAGCGGAATGGTCCGATCGGAAGGATTCCCCTCACCTTTGAAAAACACCTGACCCGTTTTGAAAATGCGCCGGCGGGGGATTATGATATTGATGAGGCATTCTGATGACCTGGACCCTGACAGAAGCAAATCCTAAAAATTATCCCCGGAAGTTTCTTGTCCTCCTGGATGCTGTCAGGCAGTATAACGATAATATTGATAACGATATTCCACTCCTCTGGAAAGCCTTTCAGTTTGCCCAAAATGCCCACATGGGGCAATTCAGACGTTCCGGTGAACCCTATTTTGAACATGTGTACAACACAGCCCTGATCCTGACGGATCTCTCGATGGATACCATCACATTATGTGCTGCCCTTCTGCACGATGTGGTGGAGGATACGGCCATTTCCGAGGAAATCATCGCTGAAGAATTTTCTCCCACCATCGCTTTTTTGGTGAAAGGTGTGACCAAAATCGGGGGTATCAAGTTCAACAGTGAGCAGGAGCAGCAGGCTGAAAATTTCCGGAAAATGCTTCTGGGTGTGGCAGAGGATATCCGGGTGCTGATCATCAAATTTGCGGACAGGCTTCACAATATGCGCACCCTGGGCTCATTGCCCCTGGTCAAGCAACGGCGCATCGCCATTGAAACCCGTGATGTCTACGCTCCCTTGGCCCACCGTTTGGGAATGTACCGCCTGAAAATGGAAATGGAAGATCTGGCCCTGAAATATCTGGAACCTCGTATCTTTAATTTTCTGGAAAAGAAAATCAGTGCCAAACGGGAAGAGTTGGAAGCTTACATCAATAATTTTACCGGACTTATTGATAAAAAACTTCGGGAAAACGGTATTGAAGCCGTCATCTTCGGACGCCTGAAACATTTTTATTCCATTTACAACAAGATGAAAAAACAGAACAAGCCCTTTGAGGAAATTTATGATGTCCTGGCGATCCGGGTGATTGTAAATACCGTGGCAGAATGTTACGGCTCCCTGGGGTATATCCATCAGTTGTTCAAACCCATCCCTGAACGCTTCCGGGATTTTATCGCCAATGCCAAATCCAACGGATATCAGTCTGTGCATTCAACGGTTATCGGCCCGGGAGGTAAACTCATTGAAATTCAGATCCGGACCCATGAGATGCATAAGAAAGCAGAAGTGGGTATTGCGGCACACTGGAAATACAAAGAATCCAAAGACAATGATGACAGTCTGGACAAACACATTCAGTGGCTCAGGGATCTGGTGGATATGCTGAAATCCGATTCAGCCAATGAGTCGGATTTTATGGAAACCCTGAAGATCGATCTTTTCAAGGATGAAATATTTGTTTTTACGCCCAAGGGGGACCTGATCAGTCTTCCCAAAGGATCCACTGCTTTGGATTTTGCCTTTGCCGTTCACACGGAAATCGGTCTGCGCTGTATCGGTGCCAAGGTCAATGCCAAAATCGTTCCCCTGAACACCGAATTGAGCAGCGGCGACCAGATTGAAATCATTACATCTGCCAATCACAGTCCAAGCTATAACTGGCTGAAATACGTGTGCGGGAACGGTACCATGAAATGGGATATCAGACCCTGGATCTTTTTCATCAGGCTTTGGGAAAGGGGGACCTGACACTTCGGGATGTGGTAAACACCTTATTGGATGAATCGGAAAAACCCGGGGACAGTGAATACACGGTAGCTAAAATTCTCCGTCCCTTTACCCGGACGACCCAGGGGGTAACCATTCAGGGACTGGACAATGTTATGGTCCAGTTCGCCAAGTGCTGTAATCCTATTCCCGGAGATGACATTGTCGGTTTTATCACCCGGGGGCGGGGTATTACGGTTCATCGCAGCAACTGTAAGAATATCCCTAAAATTGAGTCTGAACAAGATCGACTGATTGATGTCACATGGGATCTAAAAGGCGGGCGGACCTTTATAGCCCGTCTTAATATTATTTGTGAAGATCGTAAAAATATGATGTATGATATCATGGCGGTGATTCGTGAAATGAATACCAATATGTTGTCAGTAAATTTTGATGTGGAAGGTAAGCTGGCCCGTGGACAAGTAGCCATCATGGTGGAAAATGTCCGTCATGCAGGACGGATTATTGCCAAAATCAAAAAAATTCCCGGGATTCTCTCGGTTGAACGCATGTAGGAAGGGATCATGACTGAAATAACGTATACCAAAAAAGATGTGGCCGTCAAATTGCAAAACCGCATGGATTTAAACCTCTATGTTGCAGAAGAG
>LGGY01000087.1 GCA_001509335.1 Fidelibacterota bacterium 46_43 | reverse complement strand
CCGACGGAAAAGTTGGGGTAGTAAGGATAAGCCCCGGGCAGGTGAACAAAGCCTATCACATTAACCGGTTCATTCCGGTGGAGAGCTATTCTGTCACCGGCTTTTAAGATAAAGCTGTCATATTCGGATGGATTCAGGGTATGGGTTGTTGCTCCTCTTAAAATTGTGATATGCCCAATATTGACATCCCGGGAAAACTGAATAGAGGTGTTTAGAAAATATTCGAGAGATTTGTTCGGCTCAATGGAAACAAGGGATAATTCATCCCGCTCACCGGTGATTTCAACAATATCCCTGCTGATACTTCCATAAGGAATATGAACACGATCTCCCATTACAAGCTCAGGATCCAGTGTTTTATCCCCGGTTATCTGGTATTGAAGCACATTGATTGTATCCACTTCCCCTCCTTTATGCAGGAGAAGAGTTTCATATAACCTGGCTGTGGGCTTCAATTCTACATTAGATAAAACTTCAGATAGGCGAGCATTTCCGGGAAGTTTAACCGTTTGCGTTTCCATAACAGCACCTGTAACAGGAATTTTCAGACGCTTCATCTGATAAAGACTAACTTCTATTCCTGCTTTAGGAAATTTATGCTGAATGACAGATGTGATTTTCTTGATGGATTCTTCCAGTGTAATTCCTTCAAGCTGTATTTTACCCACACCGGGAATATGTAATTCGCCGGCTGGGCCAACCGGAATCTGAAAATAGACTTTTTCAAGGGACACAATAGATATATCAAAAACATCCCCCGGGCCAATCTGATAATCCGGACTGACCGGCTGTTGCCATGCATTCTGAAGACCTGTCTCTGTGGTTTTCTGGGAATATTCCGGCAAATTCAGCCCCCGCTCTTCCCTGGGCTGTGTTGCCTGGCTCTGCCCCCCCAGCGGCTGCATCCTCTGCTGGGCTATGAGGCCGGTGGACAGCGAGATAATCACCATCAGGA
Organism: Fidelibacterota bacterium 46_43; assembly: GCA_001509335.1. Taxonomy (GTDB): domain Bacteria; phylum Fidelibacterota; class Fidelibacteria; order Fidelibacterales; family Fidelibacteraceae; genus Fidelibacter. The sequence goes on along the minus strand of LGGY01000087.1, from coordinate 2,263 downwards.
TTTTCAGACTTCGATTTTTCAAGTGTTCAACCCTCCTTTATACCCCAGTCTCAAGACCTTATCCGCGGTGTTTTTCAATCCCTTGGTGGCATTCCGGGTGTCGATAACTAATTTGGCATTGTCTACTACCTTTTGATAATCCACAGCCGTATGATCGGTGGTGATAACAACACAGTCCATTTCTTTTAGAAGATCTTCTGTCAGAGGCGCCGATTCCACATACCCCGCCCCGTCCAATTTGAGTACGGGACAGTGGGGATCATGGTAGATGACCTCGGCCCCTTTTTCCACAAGGATGTTGTAGATGTCAATGGCCGGGGATTCCCGCAGATCGTCAATGTCTTTTTTATACGCCATTCCCAGAAGGAGTATTTTTGATCCGTTAATGGCTTTTTTATGATAATTGAGTCCCTCAATGACCGATTCAATTACGTATTCCGGCATGCTGGTATTCACTTCCGCCGCCAGTTCGATAAAACGGGTTTTGTAATTGAGGGTCCTCATTTTCCAACTCAAATAGTGAGGATCTATAGGGATACAATGCCCACCCAGTCCCGGTCCCGGGAAGAATTTCATAAATCCGAAAGGTTTGGTTCCTGCAGCTTCAATCACTTCCCAGACATCCACACCCAGGCGGTCACAAATGATGGCCAGTTCATTTACCATCCCAATGTTGATCATGCGAAACGTGTTTTCCAAAAGTTTGGCCATTTCCGCTGCTTCCGCGCTGGCGACGGGCACCATCTGATCAAAGATCTGTTCGTATACCGCCATGGCATGCTTCGTACACTCTTTTGTGATTCCACCAATTACCTTGGGTGTGTTTTTCGTATGATATATCGGGTTACCCGGATCTACCCGCTCCGGCGAAAAAGCCAGAAAAAAGTCTTCACCCCCTTTTAGTCCTGTTTCTTCCATATAAGGCAGCATATACTCCCGGGTGGTTCCCGGATAGGTTGTGGATTCCAGAACAACCACAAGATCCTTATGCAGATAACGGATAATCTCTTCCATGGCGGAAGAGATGAAGGACATATCCGGATCCCGGAGTTTATTCAGGGGTGTGGGGACACAAATACTCACATACTCCAGCTCTTTTATAGTAGAAAAATCCGTCGTCGCCGTCAGATATCCGTCTCTGACTACCTGCTTTAACTCCGCATCAGCAACATCCCCGATATAGTTCTGTCCCTCATTGACTTTCTTGACTTTTTCAGGATCAATTTCAATCCCTGTCACTTTAAATCCCGCTTTGGCCGCTTCCACGGCGAGGGGAAGACCCACATACCCAAGCCCGATGACTCCAAAGGCTACGTTCTTTGTCTGTAATTTCTCATAGAATGTCATGTTTCTCCCTGCTTCCTTCAGATCAATGGTTCACATTGAAGCGTCAATTGTGTTAGATAACCGGTTCATTCTAATTTACCGGCTGCTGTACTGTTTTTCATAGTAGTTCAGATACTCGCCACTGCGGACCCGCTCCCACCAATTCCTGAAATTTACGTACCAATGGACAGTTTCTTCAAGTCCCTTTTCAAAGGAATATGAGGGAGTCCAGCCCAGTTCATTTTTAATTTTACTGGCATCAATGGCATAGCGCCGGTCGTGGCCGGGGCGGTCTTTCACATAGGTAATGAGGGATTCGGGTTTTCCTAAAATCAGGAGGATTTCGCGGACGATTTCGATGTTCTGCCATTCGTTATTCCCGCCGATATTATACACCTCACCCGGCCTGCCCTTTTCATAAACACAAAGCAGTGCTTCACAGTGATCCTTCACATGGAGCCAGTCACGGATGTTTTTCCCGTCCCCATACACCGGCAAGGGTTTATCCTCCAGGGCATTGGCAATCATAAGGGGGATGAGTTTTTCCGGAAACTGGTAGGGACCGTAGTTGTTGGAGCACCGGGTAATCAATGTGGGGTATTCATGGGTTTTCCAGGCGGCGCGGACCAATAGGTCTGCGGCTGTTTTACTTGCAGAATAGGGTGAATTGGGTTTTAAAGGCGATGTTTCCGTAAAATAGCCCTCTTTTCCCAGAGAACCGTACACCTCATCGGTGGATACCTGCAAAAAGCGTTTTACGCCCGTTGCCCGGGCGGCATCCAATAGGATCTGCGTTCCCAACACATTGGTAATTACAAAGGGTGCAGCACTCATAATGGAACGATCCACGTGGGATTCTGCCGCAAAGTTGATGACCCCGTCAAAGGTTTCCTGCTGAAACAGGTTTTTCACAAATGTTTCATCACTGATATCCCCG
>LGGY01000235.1 GCA_001509335.1 Fidelibacterota bacterium 46_43 | reverse complement strand
CTGTTATTTATGGTATCAGCCCTCTGGGCCGAATCGGCTCAAACCGTGGCGTATATGGAATATGATCCCACGGACAGTACAGCTGCCTGGTATGGCACTAGTGGAAGCCGGGGAGTAACCGGCGGCCATGACCTGGATGGAGACGGAAAAATGGAAGTCTATGCCGTACATTACGGTAAAGGCGGTGGAGTTGTCGGCATGGAATACACCGGTGACGGTGCAATGGAAATCATCTGGCACTCTGATACTTCCTCCACAACCTATTCAACCGGAACCCGCATGGTTCAGGTGGCCGATCTGGATGGAGACGGACTGAAAGAAGTCATTTTCTTCCGCGGCTACTATACGGATGATCCCAATGCCGGTCTGTATATCTATGAAGCAGACGGGACGGACAACGGATTCAAAGATCCAGTCCACTATACCCTCAACGGCCTGGGACAGATTTTCAACTTCAACGGCGTTGGCGCCATGGGAGCTACCCGCGTGGAATACTTCCTGGTGGATGATATTGACGGGGATGGTACCGAAGAATTGCTGGTTCCTTTCAACGGCCCCTCTATGGTCTTTGATTACGGTGATACAACGGAAACAGATACGGTTTCCTACGAGCACTCCGGAGATTTCTTTGCCATTATGTCGGCAACAGGGGATCTCCAGTCTGGTTTCGGAACCCTGGTCAGTGAATATACCATCTCTCCCCGTGATATTGATATGGGAACTGTTGGTCCGGATCATCCTCTGTTTGGACGGGACAACCGTCTGGGCGGCGGCTCCCCCAATACACTGACGGTTTCCGATCTGGATGGTGACGGCAACAAAGAAATGTTCTGCCATGTGTGGAATTATTTCAACAACTTTGTAGTGGAAGCCACCGGTCCGGATACTTATACAATCGGGGACACAACCAATGTCCTGGTGACGTATCCCGATGATCATGTGTGCCTGATGCATCCCGCTGCTGCCGATCTGGATGGCGACGGGAAAGACGAAGTGTATATTTCTAATTACTATACTGGACATCTCTGGAAGGTGGAGGATCTGGATGGAGAAGCCACAACCCTAACCATGGATGAATTTACGATTCTGAATGACACCACTGCCGGTGCTGATCCTGTGAGCGCCATTTTTGGTGTTGCTGCTGCCGATGCCAATGGTGACGGTACGAAAGAGATCTATGTGGGATCTTCTTACAACACCGGTGACCTGATCCGTTGGGACGGTTCAGAATTTACCGTTTTCAAAACGGACACGATTGATGCCAGTTTTCCGGAAATGTTTATTGCCAAAATGTGGCCGGCAGATATTGACGGTGATGGTAAAGAAGAGCTGATTGCGTCCATTCAGGGCGTTCCGGATTCGATTACAATCGAAACCGAGACAGATACAACTACAATTGCCAATCCCCACAACTGGATTATCCGTGTGGTTAAAGTTGGAGATGTGGTTTCAGTGAAAGATCTTCCGGTGATTACACCGAATGATTACAAACTGGCTGCAGCTTATCCCAATCCCTTCAATCCCACAACAGTGATTGAATTTACCCTTCCGGTAAACAAAGAGATTTCTCTGATTGTTTACAATGAGCTGGGACAGGAAGTAACCCGCCTGATTGACGGAAAAACCTATCAGAAAGGAAGCTATTCTGTGACCTGGAATGGCACAAATGCCCTGGGTAAAGAAGTTGCCAGTGGTGTGTATTTCTATTCATTGAAGTATGGAAATTTCACCAAGACCCGTAAAGTCACATATCTTAAATAATCGTAACTGAACATAGGCGACCGTATAGGAGCATTTCCGGTGCGGTCGCCTTTTATATTTGATAATAGGGAAAACTATGTTAGCTGGATGGAAAAGGCGGATTAGTACATTCTGCATATCACTCTTTTGTGTAGCCGGATTCCTGCAGGGTGCCACAGGCGGAAAAATTGCCGGCCGGGTAACCCACGGTGAAAGCGGTGAACCCCTCGTGGGTGTCAATATTATGGTTGTCAATGAATCCCTGGGGGCTGCATCGGATGATGAAGGCTATTATACCATATTAAATGTTCCTCCGGGGACCTATGAAATAATGGCTACATCCATTGGGTTTAAAACCGCAAGGATTCAAAATATTCAGGTCAATTCGGATATGACCCGTACGGTGGATATCCAACTCGAACCGACTGTCCTTCAGGGGGAGGAAGTCGTCGTGGTAGCCCAACAACCCCTGGTCCGGTCAGACCTGACCTCTTCAAAATCCACAGTGACGGAGGAAGACCTTGAAACGATGCCTGTTGAAAGTTCTTCAGCCATCCTTTCCACACAGGCCGGTGTAACACAGGGTTCGGACGGTGCCCTCCATATCCGGGGCGGCCGTTCCTCGGAAGTGGTGTATATGATCGATGGAATTCCCGTCAATGCCAGCCTCGGGCAATCCATTTCCACGAATATTATTTCTGAATTGACCCTGATCTCCGGAACCTTCAATGCGGAATACGGCAAGGCCATGAGCGGTATTGTCAATATCACCACCAAGGACGCCAGCCGGGATCTGTCCGGAAATGTGAAATTACAGGCCGGTGATATGTTTTCCAAAAACACCCATATTTTTACCGATGTGGATGAATACGACCCCACGACCTTTTTACGGACCGATTTTGATGTAAGCGGCCCCATTCCTTTATTTAAAAACAGCGGATTCTTTATGACAGGTACGATCAAGAATTCCAAAGGTTGGCTGTATGGGGTGCGGGAGCACAATACCCATGATAGCTACTCACTCGTGGGAGACCAGTGGGATATTATGATGACCGGTGATTCACAGCGTGTGGCGCTGAATGATAATTTTTCCGTGAACACCATGATGAAATTATTTATTACTCCTACAGATAACACAAAATTGATGTACCAGTTGGCAGCAGAAAAAAGTGAATGGCAAAATTATGACCATGTTTGGAAGTACAACCCTGACGGCCGATATCAGCATGAAAATCAATATGTATTTCATGCCCTTCATTTTACACATACTCTATCCAATAAAACCTATTATACCCTGAAATTCAGCCATTCCGACAAGCATGCGGAAGATTATGTCCATAAGCTGGATATTCCCTTTGAATGGAATGAAGATATCAATGGAAACGGCAGAATCGATGAACTTGGCCGTAAAAGTGACGGATCTCCTTTCACGGAAGATTTAAACGGGGACGGTCAATTGACGGTTGTCTCTGTGGATTGGGATTTTATTAAGGAA
>LGGY01000086.1 GCA_001509335.1 Fidelibacterota bacterium 46_43 | reverse complement strand
TCATCATGGGGCATGGCGGTAAAAAGGCGGGACGCTTCACCCCGGCTTAGTGTCATCACCACGTCTACCTGAAGATCTTCATCCATATTGATGAGGACAGAGGCCTGGTGTTGAGGCGGTAGGACAGATAACGCCCGGCGGATTTCTTCCGGTTCAAATTCAGACAACCATTCGGCAATCCGGACCGGATGTTCAGACTCAAAAAGTTCTTGCAGGGCGCGGGTATCGTTATTGGAAATCAATTCCCGGATTTCCGGGATGAGAATTGTGTTTTCCATGGGCCACCTCCGATATTTGCCACATTGATTGATCTCCATGCGGCCTGAGGCAAACCCTTATCCGGATCAGTGCCGGAATAAGATCAGCACAATGGCCGCATGGGTCCGCTTTCGCGGGCCGGGGTCGTCTTGATCGCTTTGAAACTGTCCCTGAGTGACACTAAGACAACTCATGCATCCTCCATTTGCTGTTTTGTTTACAAACAGACACTGTGTCTGTTTTTGCGTGAAATTTTACTGGTATTACACCAATGGTGCAAGGATTTTTATTGAGGTTGAGGTTGAGGTTGAGGGTTGCTTTTGTAGATATCAATTGTTATATTAATAATAGTGCTTACATTGTTGCGGAGTATTAATGTATAAATCATTCCAGGATTTACCTGTATGGGAAAATGCTATTTCACTTGCAGAAGATATCTTCTTTTAACCCGGCATTTACCCCGGTCTGAAGATTATGGATTGACTTCTCAAATGCGGAGGGCAGCAAACAGCATTCATGCCAATATTGCGGAAGCTTTTGGACGGGAATATTTTAAAGATAAGCAAAGATTCTATACTATAAGCAAGGGCTCTGCCTATGAATTACTTAGTCATATTTTATATGGAAACAAGGTTCACTATTTTTCTAAAATTGGGTGTGAATCATCAACACTAAAATTAAAATACTCATCATTCAATTAAGTAAAATAATCAAAACCTTACGTAATAAAGCAATCCAAGTATACCCAACTAAACCAAAATCTCAACTTTAATCTTAATCTTAAAAAAAACCCGCCGAAGCGGGTTTTTTGGTGTGTATTTCGGAAGATCAGAAAATCAGAAATTAATCTGAAGACCGGTATTCCAGTTTCTGGGGGTTCCCAAAAAGACTTCCGCATCGTCCGCTTTATGATTCACGCCATTTGCCGTGAAAGCATTATATGGGCTATTATCCAGAGCATCCTGGACATAGATTGCGTCGAAGACATTGGAAACATGGAGAAAAGCCTTAACGGTCAGGCCACGCAATTTAAGGGGCAAAATATAACTGGAATGAAAATCCGCTTTCCAATATGAAGGAACCTGCCAGCTTTGAGTACGATCCGGATCCTGGCCGGGATTGATTTCACGATCTCCGGCAGACCAGTCCGCCCAGAAGCGATCATAATAGTTGACTACTCCCTGAAGCGTGAGTCCTTTAACAGGAAAGAGAGATGTGGTGAGAGAAAGAATTGTCTGGGGCATATCTCCAACCATCAGATCTTTCACGGCGTATGTATAATCCTTTGTAAAGGTTCCATCCACGCTCTTGTAGGTTCCTGAAGCATCATCCGTATATGACCAGTTTCCATAGGATGCGGCCACATCAAAACGAAGCATCTGAATGGGCTGGAAGGCAAGTTCCAGTTCCACGCCCCGGTGAAGCTGATTCATGCCGGTAAGGAAAATCAGGTCCGTATCGCCGCTTGAGCCGGCACCGGATTGTACTGATTTAACAACATTCCGGTCTTTCCAGTTTGTGTTGTACAGATTCAGCTTTGCAGCCCAAAGTCCGGAAAAACTGCTGAAGTTTAATCCCAGTTCAGTACTGATGAACTTTTCATTCGTAGGATCGGGAGCCAGGGCAATATTCGTGTCATCAATAATATTATCCAGAATCGGAACTTTTTCCACGTATCCGAAATTGGTAAAAACATCGATTTCACGGGTCAGTTTATACAGACCGCCGGTCTTAAACTGAACAGCAGAAATCCAGTCCGCTTCAATCATCAGTTCTCCGTCATCAGAAGCACTGACATAAGAAGCAGAATAGTTTTCAGCTTTCTTGAAAAAATCCGTTAATCCATATTTTACCAGAGAGTATCCACCCATTCCATAAACGCTGAATGGACCGCTTTTATACTCACTCTGTGCAAAGACACCCAGCCAGTCAACCGTGTTCAAATTGCTGTAATTGATGGCATCGCCTAGTTTTTTGTTCTTGGCATTTGCATAGGTTGCATCGTAATTCAGCGTTCCATCTGCATTGTAAACATGATCGAATTCATTATAGAATGTTTTATATTTACCAGTAGATGAACTATAGGAACCGTTAACGGCATATGTGCCGCCCAGCAGATCCCTGACTTCGCGCATGTGTTCAATTTCCGCAGTACGCCAATCCAGGCCCAATTGTACTTTCAGCTTTTCGCTCAGGTCGTAATTCAGTTTGGAAATGGCACCGACGGTCCACTGACGGTTTGTACTGTTTCTCAGAAAAGCAACGGATTCTCCGGCAGGTTTTGCATTTCCTTTTCTGTCGGTTGTTCCCTCATTGTTTGCTATGGTTGCATCCCAATTTGCAATTCTGGATGGCACGGGATTTCCGTCACTGTCGGTATATGCCCAGACCATATCATTAAAAGTACCTGTTCCTCCACCGGATCCACCGGAAAAATAGAAAACACTGGAAAGTCTCATTTTTTCCGTCATCGTCCAGTACCAGTTCAGATTTACTATAGGTTTATGATAATAATTCTCGATTTCATTCAGAAAATTTTTGTCATAGCGGTCAACTGTTTTATCCCCATACATATAGAAATATTGTTTACCCTTGTAACTACTTGAAACCGTATTCCAGTTCTCATTGTATGTCCTGCCTGCTTCTGGAAATTTTTCAAACACATCGGGTGTTCCGTTACTGTTGGCATCCAGATTCAAAACATCATCATCAAAGACTTCCTTAGCATAGTCATGATCATATGCTGCAATATTTTGCATATAGCGGTTCTGACCGTGACGCTGAGGAGCACCCAGGGCAAAGAGTTCAAAACGGTGGTTTTTGCTGGCAGCATAACTTAAACCTAAATAGTATGCCCAGGCGTCTGTCCATGTTTTGTCAATAATACCATCGCCGGTTTTCCGGACAATAGTTCCACTTACCGCCAGCTTGTCATTTATTAAGCCCGTATGATAATTCAGGGTTGTTTTCAGAAAACCATCTCTGCCGATTTCCTGTTTAAACAAGCC
>LGGY01000085.1 GCA_001509335.1 Fidelibacterota bacterium 46_43 | reverse complement strand
GTCCATGGCATTCTGGGTTTTCCTGAAGTCTTCGCCCTTTTGGAATGGCGCCTGAACCAGGCCGGGTATGAAACACTCAATTTCTTCTACCCCTCCACGGAAAAAACGATCCGTGAACACGGAGAAGATCTGGCGACATGGATTAAGGCTCAGACAAAGCAGGATACGATTTTGCTGATTACTCACAGCATGGGGAATCTGGTGGCCCGGGAGATGCATTATGCACATCCCGAAATTCCCATCTACCGCTGGCTGATGGTGGCTCCGCCCAATCAGGGCGCACAATCTGCCGATTTGTGGAGCAAAATCCCTCTGTACCGGTGGTGGACCGATACGCCGGGGCAGGAATTGCGTTTATCCAATAAACATGCCCATTATAAACAATTGCCTCCTCCCTCCTGTGAATTTGCCATCATCGCCGGGGGAATGAAGAATGAAATAGGATTCAGTCTCTTGTTGGACGGGGATGATGATGGAAAGGTCCGTGTTGTTGAAACGACATTGCCCGGTTATGCCGACTTTATGATTATCCCCCAGGTCCACACCGGCCTTCTTTTCAGTAAAGAAACATTTCTCCAGGCGGATGCCTTCTTTCGAACCGGACGTTTTGACTCAACCCTCATGAATCAGGAATTCAACCTGGTAAAAAGTTTGGAAAACATTCCGGAATTATTAAAACAATGAGAGAGCAAATGAAGCCTTTTCCCATGTATCTTTTCGGTGGACTGATGATTTTATTCATGCTTTTTACATCATGTGCCCGGAAGGAACTGACCCAAGTCCGGACAATGGAGATCCTACCTATTCCCGTGCAAGCGATTCCCGATGGCCGATATGAGGGACGTTTTACCTATAGCAATTTTGAGTATGCCGTTGAAGTCCTCGTGGATAACCACCAGATTACCGGTATCCGCGTTCTCCAAAACAGAATCTCGGACTATGCAAAAAAAGCGGAAGAGGTGCTTGAAAAAGTTGTAAACGAGCAGAAAACAGATGTAGAAGCCGTAACCGGTGCCACAACAACAAGTAAAGTGCTGCTCAAAGCCGTTGAAAATGCATTGATGTCAGCGATGGAGTAGATCATGATGAAAATTGTTGTACTGGAAGGATTTACCCTGAATCCCGGAGATTTGAATTGGGAGGATTTATACACTTTGGGGGATGTGACGATTTACAACCGGACGCCGGATGACCAAATCGTCACAAGGGCTTCAGGCGCCCAGGCTATCCTCTCCAATAAAACCCGGCTGACCCGGTCGGTACTGGAACAATTACCGGATTTAAAATACATTGGTGTTTTGGCCACCGGATATGACAGCATCGATGTAAAGGCTGCCCGGGAAAAGGGGATCACTGTCACCCATGTTCCCACGTACGGGACCCGGTCTGTCGCCCAGATGACCTTTGCCCACATACTTAATCTGGTACACCGCCTTGCCGACCATAACCACAGCGTGCAATCAGGGAACTGGTCGAAAGCTCCGGATTATTGTTATTGGGAACACCCACTGACAGAGCTGGACGGTCAGATATTGGGGATACTTGGACTGGGACGCATTGGCAAGGCCGTAGCGGAAATCGGTCATCATTTCGGTATGAATATCATCTATCACGATACACAGCCCCCGTCGTCTGTCCCGCCTTCCTGGCAGGCCGTTTCAATCAATACCCTGTTCAAATCAAGTGATATACTTACACTCCATTGCCCCCTGACGCCGGAAACACACGAAATCGTGGATATTCATCACTTGAAAAGGATGAAAAAAACAGCTTTTCTGATCAATACAAGCCGGGGCGGGCTTATTAAAAGCCGGGATCTGGCAGAAGCCCTGAAAGGCGGTGTGATACAGGGGGCAGGCCTGGATGTACTGGACCAGGAACCTCCAACAGCTGACCATCCCCTGATCGGCATTCCCAACTGTTTCATCACCCCTCACATTGCCTGGGCTACCCGTGCGGCACGGGAACGCCTTTTGAAAACGGCAATTGAAAATTTAAAAGCCTATATGCACGGAAAAGCAATTCATGTTGTGACGCCATGACGATAGAACGAGGGTGTGATGGGTAGAGATTGGAAGATTGATTTGATTGAATAGATTGATTTGATTGAAACATCAGGAGCGAAGCGACGCTAACTTCAGACAGGCTGCAGCCTGTCCCTACATCTACCAACTTCTAACTTCTGAAAAACCTGCGAAGCAGCGATTGAAAGCCGCACAGCGGCGTTTGAACACCAAACGAAGTGAGGTGCAATAACCCATGAACCCAAAGCCGGAGCGAAGCGACAACCGGCCATCGGGTAGAACACGCTTTGCGGGGACGTATCGAGGTGCTAACTTCTATAAAGAACGACGTGACCCATTCAGCACTCATCAATAAAGGAGCAAACCATGAATTACTTGCCCTATGAAGAACGATATGAAAAAATGGAGTACCGCTTTTGCGGAAAAAGCGGATTGAAACTCCCCCGGATATCTTTGGGACTTTGGCACAATTTCGGCAGCGTGGATATTCACGAAAATGCGCGAAAGCTGATTTTGCATGCTTTTGACAACGGTATCACCCATTTTGACCTGGCGAATAATTATGGCCCCGCCTTTGGTACGGCAGAAAAAACTTTCGGCCGGATTCTCAAAGAAGATTTGGCAGGTCGCCGTGATGAACTGGTGATTTCAACCAAAGCCGGATATCTTATGTGGCCGGGTCCTTATGGCAATGGCGGAAGCCGGAAATATCTCATCGCCAGCCTGGATCAAAGTCTGAAAAGGATGGGACTGGAGTACGTGGATATTTTCTATCACCACCGGCCGGATCCTGAAACACCCCAGGAAGAAACCATGATGGCGCTGGATCAGATCGTCAGAAGCGGCAAAGCCCTCTATGTGGGCATATCGTCCTATTCACCTGAAGAAACGCTGAAAGCTTCCGAAATACTGTCTTCTCTGGGGACACCCTGTCGGATACACCAACCCAAATACAATATGTTCTACCGGGAAATCGAAAAGGGACTTTTTGATGTCCTTGAGTCCAAAGGAATGGGTTGTGCCGTTTTTTCACCCCTTCAGCAAGGTGTTTTAACGGGAAAATATCTGAATGGAATCCCCAAAGAGTCCCGGGCCGGCAGGCCTGAAGGCTTTTTGAAACCGGAAAATAGAATAAAGTCCGGGCGTTGAGCAAAATTGCCGAATCCCGTGGACAAACCATGGCTCAAATGGCTGTTTCCTGGGTCCTTCGCAGACCCGAAGTGACCACGGCAATCATCGGTGCCCGGAAAATTTCACATATTGACGATGCCCTGAAAGCTTCAAAAAACACGAAATTTTCGCAAGAAGAACTGAAAAAAATTGACCGGATTCTGGAAGATAAAGCATGAAAAAGAATTCCTTCATTTCTGTTAAACCCTCACGGCGACTGCTTTTAACCATCAGCGGAGCCATCATTCTCCTGATGATTCTGGCCGTTTTTCTCTTGATTCCCAGGGAGCCGTATGCGGAAAGGACCCTGGCGGAAAATCGGGAAAGATTCCGGAAAACCCTCATCGATTCAACCATCCTGGCGGTTATTCAACATCCGCCAGGAGCATCCAATCAGGAAGACTGGATCAGTGCCTGCTGGGCCATGGGATTGGCCCAATACCGCTCGGATGTTGCGGAAAAAGCTCTTGAAAATGCCTTTGATCATTATGAAGACCTGGATGATGAACTGAAACGGTCACTGCTGGAAGTGGCTTATGGTCTGTATCCGGAGCAGTTTGTGCCGGAAGTCCGCTCCATTCTCCGGTTCGAAGAGGATCCAATGCGTTTTGTTATGGCGGCACTGTACCTGCATCGCGCCCGGTTTAATTTGCAGACCGGGATGGAAATCAGAAATCTCCTGATTGAAAAATTCAGCCATCTGCTGGATCATCCTATTCTGGGTATGTTCAGGGCGGAACTGCACTTCAGGCCCGAGTTACCTCCCGTTGACCAACTGCTTTCCCCTGATTTTCTAAAGGGTTATCCGGTTTTCTACACCTTTTTCAGGCAAAACCGGGATTATCCGGGCGTGACGATTTGCCGCCTTGCCGACGGAAGCCTGAAAAGAGAAGAGGACCAGACCCTCTGGTCCGTATGGCACCTGGGGAGGTCAAATTCCGGCTTGCCCGGGTATGTGACAAACGGAAATACCCCGGAAGGACTCTATTCCCTGCATGGGATCGCACGGTCTGACAATGTTTTTATCGGACCAACACCTGTGGTTGATTTGAAGATGCCCTGGGAAATATCACCGGCTGATTTTTTTCATGGAAACACTTCGGATACCCTGTGGGACCGGGCCGATTACATGGCTGTGTTGCCTCCACGGTGGCGGGATTATCTTCCCGTGTATACCAGCTATTATGCCGGCAAAGCCGGCCGGAGCGACATTATTGCCCATGGAACCACCATCAACCCAGATTTCTATGCCGGAAAAGACTGGTATCCCTTCACACCCTCTCTGGGCTGCCTGACAGCCCTGGAATTGTGGGACGATGAGAGAGGGACCAGGTCATTCAGCCATCAGCAAAAATTGATTGATTGCCTGAAAGAAGAAAAAATCCAAAAAGGGTTCTGGATGATCATTGATCTGGATAAGGCAAATATGCCAGTGACACTCGATGATCTGCCACGGTTTTCATACTCCATTCGGAAAATGATTCAAGAATAATGCTTTCATGAGAGATTCTTTTCAGGAATTGCATATAGAAGCACTGTGTGGGTATTGGGAACTGAAAGAAACAGGATAACAGGTATCTTTCGGCGATTAGTCCCCGTCAGTGTGACCTTCTGCCCTGTGACAGCATACCCTGAATGCTCCTGGATTTGAGAATAGAGGGCATGATAATCGTCGGCATCCATACACACATCCATTGATATTTTAATTCGTGATGGGGCTTTTCCAGCAATCCCGCCAAGGATGCATTGACTTTCAGGATTGTACCCTTGTGGTCAGTCACAAGACAGGGAAGCGGACTCTTTTCCATCCACTGCACATAATCATCACGTTCCCGACGGATATCGTCAAATTCCTTATAGTAGTTTGTCACATCCAAGCCGAAGGCAAAATAGAGGTTGTATTTTTTTTCCCTCCGGATATGGGAAAAATCCCACAGGATGATTTTTTCCGACCCGTCTTTTGCGCTGAAAGGGTATATTTTTTGACTCTGTTTTTTTTTCTGGTGAGAAAGAGACTCAAGAAATTCCCGGGCGTCTTTTTGTTGGTCCGGAGAAATGAAGGTGCTGTGAAAAAAGTGCTCTCGTAAACGGGAAATATCATACCCGGAAAATTCCATCGCCCGGGGGTTGGCGTAACGAATGAAGCCATAAAACTGCATCAGGGCCTCTTCCTGCTCTTTCCGTTCGCTGATATTACGAATCACCACATGGATCAATTCGTGATTCCGTTCTGAAAACCGGCGGGCGTGGACCTCTGTAGCAATCTGGTGGCCGTTTTTGGTCACATGAATGCTCTCAAAACGGGCAACCTTATTTTTCAGGATATTCTGCATATGCAGATCAATTTTGGAGATTTCATCGTCTGTGACAATGTCGGCGATTTTCAAGCCGATCATTTCATTCCGTTGATATTTAAACAGTGAACAGGCTGTCTGGTTGACATCAAGGATCCGGGTTGTACGGTCAATGACAAAAGAAGCATCACTCATGTTGTTGAAATAGGACCTGTATCTGAATTCCCTGTCTTCATAAGCCTTCAGCTTCAGATAGGCGGATAAATTATCCACCAGGTGAATAAGCCAATCTGGATTTGTTTTGGAGCCGAGAGGGATGCAAGTCATAAGGACCGGTGTTTGAGATCCGTTTTGCCGGATAAGAAAGCCGGAAACCGGTGCATCCGGCTCTCCGGACAATTCGATTTTTTTCGGGATGTTCAGAATGTGCCAAAGAACATGTTCTGTAATATCCGCCCGGCTGTATCCTGAAAAAGATAAAAAATCCTCACTTACCATCCGGACGTGAAAGGATGCATCACAAATAATCCAGTAACCGGGCAGGCGTGCATAGTGGGCTTTTAGTATCTGCTTCAATTGTTGTTTTCCAGGAATCCCGGTCACTGTTTTTTCATTTTCTTTAGTCTCATACATGCGGGCCAGCAGCATGGAAAGCAAGCGGAGGATATTGGAAAAAATCTCACTGACAGTTAATTCTTCTTCCACAACAAAGGCAATTAAATAATCATCGTCAGGAAGGGATAGGCAGGTGCTGATCAACACGTGGTAAATATCCGGGAAGAGCTCTTTGCGATGGATTGAAACAGCCGGAACCACGACAACATCTTTACGCCTTTTTAGTCTTTGAAGATGTGTCTGTCCGTCCGGGCTGTTTAGAAAACGGATGATATGGTCTCTCTCTTTTTCTGTGCGCGTATTTATAACAGTATACTTTTTTTCAGGTGAAAGCCTGACGATCCAAAAGCTCTTTAATTCCTTAAACTGTGTTAATCCCCACCAAGTCCTCTCCCAAACCTTTTCGGGAAGAGAAGCGTTCAGCAAATCATTAACAAGACGGATACTTTTTTCGTGAATTTTTACCAGCTGATCTTGTTTGCAGTATTTGGTATGGACATCGGCAAGGGTACTATCCCACTGGATATGCAACTTGCGGATTGTATATTCGAGATAAATGAGGGATACTGTCAGAACATAAACCGGTAACATGTCCCGGATCACTGACTGGTTGTATATCTGATAAAAGAGGATATTTACAAAAGGGATGGTGCCGGAATAAATGATTATATACCGGATAAATGCCGAAACAAGCCAACACAGCAAAATCAGGAAAATTAACCCTGGGAAAAAAATATTTACGTGTCTTTTCCAGGGAAGGGGCTCAAGATGAAAAAAACGCCGAACCTGCGAATTTGTCAGAGCGACACGAAAAAACAAAATGGAATATAATCCAAAGATAGATTGAACCAGAATATGATATCTTGCTTCTGTAGTAGATAAAATGGACCGGATAGGCGTCGAACCTGCCCATAGTGTAGACTTTAAAGAGACAAGCACAGGGAAAAGGGTGAAGACACTCAAAATCACCACAAAACGGTAAAGCAATTCAAGGACAATCATATTTGTCCAGACGGTATCCCCCGTTTCACGTGAAAAATTTTTACCCAGTCCGTGCCATAAAACCCACAGGATATAAAA
>LGGY01000084.1 GCA_001509335.1 Fidelibacterota bacterium 46_43 | reverse complement strand
CGGCGTTTCACACTGGCGCATGGCATAGCCGGCATTTAAAAAAACATTAATAAATACTTGCAGCAATTGATCATAGGCCGTGAAAACAGGTGCCGGCTCCCGGGTAAGTTCTTCAACAATCCGGACATCCTTAAGGATTGCATCAAAACGGACAATCCGGATTGCATCCCGGACCAAGGTGTTCACATTAATAATTTCCCGTTCACCCTGAAGAGGACGGCTTAGATCCACCAGTTGACGGACTGTTTTGGAAAGGTATTCCACCTGACGGGATATCATGCCCAGGGTATTTTCAACATATTCATCCTGTACATGGTCTTCCAACATTTGGACAAGGGAACTGATGGATACCATGGGTTTTGAAATATCGTGGGCGATGCCAGCGGCCAACTGTCCCAATGCAGACAGTTTTTCACTTTGAGCCATCTGTTTTTCAAGCCGGCTTCGTTCTGTAATGTCGTGGCCAAAAAACAGGAGGACAGACTGACCGTACTGAAAATCCACCAGGAGTTTTACATTCCATAAAAGCCGTCTCTCCTCTCCTTTGGGTGTCCGGTATTGTATTTCCAGTTCCTCAAAACGCCCCTTTTCCTTCAGGATATTCCTTAACTTCTGGCGCTCAATTGATTTGAGCTGCCAAACATCCAGAATATTTTGATCCAGACGTTCCTGCTTTCTGAGATCCAACACCTTTTCAGCCCATGGATTCATATCTTTTATTCTGTACCTGGCATCCGTACGGATAAACATGATATTTGCCGTGGAAATCAGCTCATGGGTATACCGCTTCTGTTGGCGAAGTTCGATTTCCAACTGCCGTTCATGGGGGATATACTGCAACAGCAATCCAATAGAAGCATCTTTCTCCACTCGGTGCCTGAGAGTGACCAAAAATAAAACCCGATTCGTTTTACCTTTCTTCAAAAAAAGATAGACAGCCCCCTCCCGAAGCAGTGCATACAGGCATTCATCCCAATTGTGAAAGGGACTCTTAGTCCAGTCTACCAGAGTTTGAAAAAAGACCGGCAACTCCCCCGGGAAATAATTCCCTATATCATCAGAAAAGGAGAGTATCCGTCCCTCCCTGCTAATCCTTAATTTTCCGGATCGTATCATGGATAATACATATCCTCCTCTGCAATAGGTTAATAAATTATTTTATGATTATCAACGGCTGAATCCTTTATTTTCAGAAAATTTCAGTGTATTTTTCATTATGGACATTCATTTTTTCAGACCAGTCAAACTCATCATGGCAATTTTATATAATAAACAGGGCGATCCGGCTGATTTCATTCCTCATTTATCCCGTATTTTTTCACCGGTGGATTATCGAAGTCCAGTCTACCCATTTGATCACACCCATTACTACGAAGAAGAAATGGGTTTTCCCTTATTCCGGATACTTCTGAGTTTTGAAAGACTTATTTTCCCCGACTCCCTGGCGGAGATCAAGCATCTTATACGGGTTGTTGAAAGTATATACAGCCATGGGTCAAACCGAAACATCAACCTGGATCCCGGTTATTTGGATCTGGATAAAGTTGTACTGGCATCTGCAAAATACGGCCGGCAGAAAATTCCTTTGAAAGACGGGATTTATGCCGATCCCACTCTGGAATTCACCCGGCATGACTTCAGACCATTTGAATGGACTTTTCCGGATTTTTCCACCGAATTATACTACGAAGATTTAAGACATATCCGTGTGATATATAAACACCAATTACGTGAATTGACCTAATTTGTATCGAATGTCCGCCGGGTTCTGTCCTTAAAGACCCCTGGGAATTTCAGAATCCGGTTATGCATCACCACGTAAATACCAGGCTCCACAAGTCTGGCAGCGATCAAGCTCTCCGTCACATTTTGTACGGCATCACTGTCTCTGAATTCATACGGACGCATGGCCCCGGTGAAAATAATGGGACAAGGAGGATTTTTTATTTCATGGTAGAGTAATTCACCTGTGTTTTCCAACGTATCGGTCCCATGGAGAATAATCACCGCATCGGCATTTTTCATTTCCAGACGTGTTAACCGCAACACCAGGTCCCGGTCCTCATCGGTCATATCCAGTGAATCTTTAAAGATAATATTCCTTTGCTGGATCTCAAGATCCGGCAGGCGCAGGGAACCCAGAATTTTCGTAAGGATGGAACTGTAATTCTTTAACGACCCGTCCTGTTCATTATAGGTTTTTTCGATGGTCCCGCCAGTTGTGATGATTGTTATTTTCATTATTGGCTCGCTTTTTAAACGTTCAGAGGTTCAGGCACTGTCTTGCCTCGTTCAAAAATTCAATCGCCTTTGGCGTTCAAACCAATCATTCAATCTTCCAGGGAACGGTTTGAAACCATTCCCTCTCTCCATCGTGCTCTCGTACCAAAGAATCTACATGATCACCGGATAAAGGTGAATAAAAATTCAATCGTAACATTTTTTAGATCATTCTCTCAAAATAAAAACTGGAGACGATTATGAAAAAAATATTACTTCTTGTGATAGGTTTGGGCTTACTGGCTGGATGCGGTAAGCTGGAAAACAACAAACAGTTCAACACAACAGAATATGGAGCAACCATGTTAAAATATCCTTATGAACGGGCTGGACTCCCCTTTAGATTGAACGATTTAGAACCCTATATGGATACCAAAACTGTGGATATCCATTACAACAAGCATCACAAAGGGTACACAGACAAACTGAATGCGGCGATAGCGGGTACAGACCTGGAAAAAAAGAGTCTGATCGAAATTTTCAGAAACATCAGTCAATATCCCGATGCAGTCCTGAATAACAGCGGCGGTTTTTACAATCATGAGCTCTTCTGGGCACAACTGAGTCAGGACGGAGCTAAAAAGCCAACGGGAAAGCTTGCAGAAGAAATCGACAAGACCTTTGAATCTTTTGAAACCTTTCAGAAGGTTTTTGAAAGTGCTGCTGCGAGCCGATTCGGCAGTGGCTGGGCCTGGCTGAGTGTAGATTTCAACGGCCGACTTTTTGTGAGTTCAACTCCCAATCAGGTGAATCCCCTGATGGATGTCGCCGAAGAACAAGGATTTCCCATTCTGTGCATCGATGTGTGGGAACACGCATATTACCTTCTCTATCAGAACCGCAGACCGGAATATATCAAAAACTTCTGGAATATTGTGAACTGGGATGTGGTGGCCGAGAACTATGAAAATGCCTTGAAGGCGTTGTAGGCTGTCGTCAGTCGGCAGTGGACAGTCGACAGCAGATTGATTAGATTGGTTTGATTGGATGATTGA
>LGGY01000234.1 GCA_001509335.1 Fidelibacterota bacterium 46_43 | reverse complement strand
ATCATAAGCGGTGCCGTCTTCGTTGAGTTCATTTCCACCAAAGGCATACAGGAAGTGCAGCCAGTTTGTGGCACTTGGGTAATAAACCAGGCCGCCGGTGCCCGCAAAATCACCGCCGCGTTCTGTGTTAGCAGCAGCAGCAGCACAAACCTGTTCACGAAGTTCATCTGCGGTCGCAGGAGCTGCATCAAAGCCAAGTTCTTCTGCCCAGGTGAAGTTGTAAACCAGTACATTCGCTGACTGGGTGAATGGGTAAGCAATCCATGCGCCGTCCGGTGTTGTACCAGCTGTGCGAAGGTGCGGATACAGGTCATTCAGTTGTTCTGCTGTCAGGCCATATTCTGCATCTTCAATATAGGGTGTCAGGTCCACAATTGAATCAACTGTGTACCAATCTGTAAGTGAGTTGGTGTAAGCCTGGACGACATCAGGAAGATCGCCTGACTGAATGCCTGCATTGAACTTATCTTCAATATCGCCATAGTTACCCTGGTCAAAGGGTTGTACAGTAATGCCATATTCATTATTAGCATTAAATTCGTCAACCAGAGCATGTAAATCTTCTTTTTGTTGATCAGCATAAACATGCCAGAAGTCAATGGTTATGCCTTCAAGCACAGGGGTTGCCTGAGGTGCACAGGCTGAAAGGACCAGTGTCATTACCATCACTATTGCCATCAAAAAGCTAAATTTTTTCATATTTTCATCTCCTTAAAAATGTGTGATTTTCAAAGTCATTAGGTAAACAAAATTTGTGTTTCTCGAATTAACCACCTCCATTCCTAAATCATTATTAACCTTTTAACCCAGATCGTGCAATACTTTCAGTAAATTGTTTCTGGGTAAAGAAGTAAATTATTAGAATCGGTAATATCGTAATAAAAGCACCTGCCATGGTCAGGTTGATCTCCTGTCCAGCTTCTGTCACAAAGCTCATCAAACCGACAGAAATGGGACGCCAATCAGGTGTGTTGGTCACAAGCATTGGCCAGGCTAAAGAGTTCCATGTGCCAATAAAGGACAACACCAGGATCACCATCAAAGGCGCTTTGGACAATGGCAAAACAACCTGTGTCAGGAAACGGAAGTGACCAGCGCCGTCAATTTGTGCAGCATCATAAAGTTCATCCGGCACCTGTGCGAAAAACTGCTTTAACATGAATATCGAAAATACACTGCCCATAAACGGAATGGTCAGAGAAGGCCAGTTATTAATCCAATTTATCGGGCTGATCCGTCCCAACCATGTTACAGTTAAAAAGTTTGGAATGGTGAAAACCATCGCCGGGATCATCATTGTGCTTAACATGACGTTGAAAATCAGGTCTCTCCCCGGGAACTCCATCCGGGCGAAGGCATAAGCTGCCAAAATGCTAAAGGTTAACTCTCCAGACAGGGTGATTAAAGTGATCAGAATGCTATTCGCGAAATACTCTGTAAAGTCAGCGCGCCGCCAGGCTTCCGTGTAATTCTCAAAATGAAGCTCCGATGGGAAAAAAGCGGTTCCCAATGCCTCTCCTAAATTCATCAGGGACGTTGATATCATCCACACGAAGGGTACTAATGAAATCACAACCCCAAATATTAAGATCGCGTAAGTTAACAAATTTCTTTGTGTTGAAAACTTCATACGCTTTTTTCGATATGGTTTTTCAGCCATAAAACACCTTTGAACCTTGCGTTCGGTTATTAATAAGAGAAAGCAAAATAATAATGCCAAACAGGATAAATGCCAGCGCTGAGGCATAGCCATAACGGAGTTTTTCAAAAAATTCAATAAAAATTGTCAAAGAAAAAGTGTCCGTTGTACCCAGGGCGAGATTTGAACGGAATATCCAGATCGTATTGAAAGCTTTGAAGGTGCCGATGATTGCGATCAAGGATAAAAAGTAGGTCGTTGGTGACAACAGTGGAAAGGTGATATGCCGGAATACCTGCCAGCGGTTAGCCCCATCAACCTCTGCTGAGTCTGTCATTTCTTTGGAAATATTCCCCAATCCTGCCATGTAAATCACCGTATCATAACCGACATAAGTCCAAATATTGTGAATGATGATCACCATCAATGCCAGGCTGGGACCAGCAGCCCAGGTCGGAACATTAAACCCCAATGTATCGCCCAGTATGGTGATTATGCCTCGCGGTTCAAACAACCATTGCTGCGGTTCCAATCCCAAAAAGCTCAAAAACATATTAACGGGGGCAGACTGACGGTTCGAGAACATCTGTTGAAAAACTGCCGCACTGGCAATGCCGGGTGTGACATAGGGAATAAAATAAAGGATCCGGAAGATATTTGATCCGGGAACTTTTTGAAACAACAAAACAGCAAGGAGCAATCCAATCGCCAACTGCCAGGGCACCGTCCCAAGCGAGAAATACACCGTCACTTTGAGCCCTTCCCATAAATCCTTATCTCCTGAAGCGACAATAGTCGGGATTTCTCCGATTAGCAGCCAGCCACCAACCAATAATGCGGCAGCAGCCAAAATGTGAACAAGGAAACCTGCCTTTGATTCACGTCTGGGTGCGCGTTTCCACAGAAACCACGCAAGGGCTAATAAAATCACACCGGCGGTGATTGAGATAAATTGCGGCCAGATACCCGGGTCGGTTCCTGTTTCAAAAGCCTCTGTATATGCAGCGCCGACCCTTTCAAAAGTGTAATAGATCAAACCCACACCTGCACCGAGGGCAAGGAAAGCAAGTGCAAAATTGGACTGGTATGACATCGTCCGTTTGTTTCGCCATAACCAGTAAACCACGCCGCCCACCACAAGACTGGCAAGGAACAGCCAAAGGAAGGTGCGCCAGGCAGGCAAAACCGTCTCAGACCTTAAGGCCTCACGCAGTAATTGCATGAAAACATTTTGCGACCGTTCCAGCCCCCGTAATTTATCAGCGATTCCAAGTACCTCTGGAAGCGCAGAATAAAACCAGCGAAAGAATGCCACGGTTGTCGCAGCAAAAACAATGCCGGGAATAATAGTAAGCCAGGGCTTTTCATCATTTTCCCGTGCCATCTTCAAGATTTTCTTGACTAAAAAATACATGCCAATTAACGCGCCTATGCCCAGGAAGAAGACCACAACATAAGCCAGGTTTCCAATAGCATTAACGTAATTTCTCAGGTGGATAAAATCTGACCGTTTGATCCGCCATTTATGCAAGCTTACATAAATCGCAAAGCCTACCGGGAAAATGCCAAATATAAAAATAAGAATTGTCGCTGGAGCGATAAATGCATAAGCTGTGATGACTTCTTTAATTTTCCGCCCACTTCGTCCAGTAAAA
>LGGY01000233.1 GCA_001509335.1 Fidelibacterota bacterium 46_43 | reverse complement strand
AGATCCCCGCCCCAGCGGTAAAAGGATTGACCGAAATAAGCCTGGTATATATTGAAAGTAAAAAGGGCCAGTTCGTTGATGATTTCAAAAGGGGACAGCGTGGACAGTGTATCCAGGTAAGGTTTAATTGCCGGTGTGATCACATCCTCCAAAAATTCCCGGTTTTGGGTTTTGAAGCCCGTCCATGCCGTATCCCCCTTTTCATAATAGAGACTGTCCGCCATCACGTCTCCGTTGAAACGGATCTTCAATTCCGGATCCGCGGTCTGATAGGGAATGAGAGTCCCATAATCTGTTTTTTGATATATCGCATCGACTGGAATGGCCGTATCTGTCTTGGAACAGGCGGTAAGAATGAGAATGAGCACCGTGAAATAAGTGAAGCGTATTTTACGGTGTTTCATCAGTTTCATATTGTTCCTTTCAACATTTATTGCTGATTTCACTATTCAATCGTCACAGTGTAGCATTCCAACGCCAGGCGGCATTCAATCACGACTTTGTGGTGTTCAAACGCTGCTTTGCAGCTTTTTCAGAAGTTAGAAGCTGGAAGTTGGGGTCGCTTCGCTCCTGGTGTTTCAACCAAATCAATCAAATCAATCCCTCAATCTATTCAATCATCCAATCTAATCCCCCGTGAAATATCCCGGCAAACCGGGTCCCTTTTCAAAGGCAGGCAATCATCCAATTCAATCTCTCCCTCGCGTCTACGCCGCAGGGTAAAGTCTGATTCTGTAAATCAATTTCGGACTTTCCCCAGCCTTTGCTTCTTCTCTGTGTCTCCGCGCCCTCTGCGGGAGGAATCAACTCAGAACTCATCATTTATCACTCTTTTTCATGATCAGCACACCAATCCCCCCCGCAATCATGATCAGACACAGAAGCTGTCCCATGGTGACCCAGTCAAAAAAGAGAAAGCCCAGTTGTTCATCCGGTTCCCGAAAAAACTCGATGATAAAACGGCCGATACCATAAAATATGAGTCCGAATGCGAATTTTATATGTCCGGCCGCTCCTTTTTTATGGAGCCAGATAAGAAAAAGAAAGAGAAGGAGTCCTTCGACCAGAGCTTCATAGAGTTGGGAGGGATGGCGCGGTATGCCGCCGGATCCAGGGAAAATCACGGCCCAGGGGACATCCGTTGGCCGGCCCCACAATTCTCCGTTGATAAAATTCCCCAGGCGACCAAAAAAGAGTCCCACCGGTGCGATGGTTGTGAATTCTCCAATCAGATCCCAGAATTCAATCCGGTGTTTCCGTGCAAACCAGGCGACAAAAAGAATGATAGCAATCATACCGCCATGAAAGGACATCCCCCCATGCCAGGTCATGAAAATTTCCAGTGGATTTTTCAGATACCAGGAAAGGTTGTAAATAAGGACGTATCCCAGGCGGCCTCCTATCAACAGGCTGATAATAGCTCCGGTAAAGAGGGAATCCAGCTGTTTCTCGGTCATTTTCAGATGGCCCCGGCGGATGATATATTTCATCCAGTAGTAAAAACAGATAAATCCCAACACATACATGAGTCCGTAATAGCGGATCTCAAAAGTGCCGATTTTAAAGAGATAGGGTTTTAAGTTGTGAACCCATGCCAGAATCATGGCGAACTCCTTCCATGTTTTCGGGAATTTAAAAGATTCACCTCTGGAAAAAAAGAAAGGCGCGACAAAAGGGTCACTTATCTTGTCATAGATTAATCAATGCACCCCGGTTTATGTGGATATAATAGCAAACGACTATTTGACACAAAGTGTTTATATCCCGTGAAATCAGAGAGATAAACCTGACATCCCACACGTTATCCACCGGAGATGTGGATAAGTGTGGATAAAGAAAATAGTCTTAGGCGCTTGTAAACTGCTGGTATTCAATAGAATACGTTATGGTAAAATTTGCATATCATTATGTGTGTGCACAGGTTATCCACATTTGAAAACCGGATAGGGGTTATACGATCCAATCTTGCTCATAAGCTGTTCCGTCTGTACATTTCATAAAAAACGGGGGAAATATGATCGAAACAGCCATACCGGGAGTCTGTCTGCGTTTTGCACAGGCCGGGGATTCAAAACAGATTTTGGAATTCATCAAATCCTTGGCGGCGTATGAACGCATGAGTGATGAGGTGCTTGCCACTGAAGAAACGATAAAAAAGACGTTATTTGGCGATAAAGCCTATGCCGAGGTGATTTTTGCCGAGCTGGATGGAAAGGCTGTGGGATTTGCTCTCTTTTTTCATAATTACTCAACCTTTGTTTCACGGCCGGGTCTCTATCTTGAGGATATTTATATCTATCCGGAATATCGGGGGCGGGGTATCGGCAAGATGATGATGACCTATCTGGCGAAACTGGCAGTGGAGCGGGATTGTGGCCGTTTTGAGTGGTCATGTTTAAAATGGAATAAGCCCTCTTTGGATTTTTATGACTCGCTGGGATCCGAAACCATGGATGAATGGGTCACCCTGCGGATCAGTGGTAAAAAGTTAAGAGCCCTTGCCGGTCTTTTTAATCCCCAGGAGGTTTGATTCGGATCGCCAGGACAGTATCCGTGGGAGGATAAGCTCTGCCAGCCGGTGTGTATCTGCCTCGGCACCTGAGTAACAATACGACAGTGCAATCGTGATAAGTGGTGTTTTATGAATAAGAACTTTCAGCCTGTCCAAAAAGCGGAGGATTTCTTCGTTGGACCATACATCCCCCTGACCGAAAAATATGGACCGGTTAAAGATATCCACATCCAGATCCAGTGCTGTGTCTGCCGGATTGATCTGGCGGAAAGCGGAGGGAATATCCGAATGAATATATTGCCGAACCTTATTGTGCATCAGAATCTCCGGATTAAGGCCCGGCGCAATATTTCGTTGATAACAGTAAAAATGAATATCCCTGAAGAAATGTCCCCTGACTGCAGGCGAGATGAAGGAATCTTTTCGGATAAGACGGTCTTCTGAAATCACTTTTTTCAAAGCGTCGGGATTGGAAAGGAGGTCGGTGAGAGAGTTGTCATTTCCGGAAAAATCATCGGCTCCATCCCAGTGATAATCCACATGAAAAAGTGCCCCCGGGAGGCTGTTTCTGTGGATCGTCCAAACCCACAGTGCCCATTTATGATCATCCATAACCCATACACCGGGAGCAATTTCCAGGCAGACGTCGTTATTTCCCTCTTTCGGGTAATCGGGGCAATGCATGGAGGAAGATAATGAGAAAATGATGAATGATGAATGATGAATTGAGTGGAGAGTTGACAGTTTTGAGTTTTTTCTCCCCCAGAGAGCACGGGGAAGCAGAGTTT
>LGGY01000083.1 GCA_001509335.1 Fidelibacterota bacterium 46_43 | reverse complement strand
TGAACGGTGACAAATTGGGTTGAATCTTTTTGGTCGCCGGGGACATACGTCCGGAAATATTCACCATTGTCATCACTGACGACAAAATAGATGCGGTGGCGATAACCGTCTGATTTGAAATCAGCCTCAATGGCTTTGGGTACTGCATAAATGGGAATGGATTTTTTCAGATGCAGGTAACTACGTTCGGTATTGGAAGCTGTGAAGGAATAGTCGACTTTCATACACCCGCCTTCAGAAGTCCCCTGTGTGTTGTCCAATGTTATCTGGCAACTTTCTTTATTTATTACCAGCCCGTCCAATGTCCAATCATCCACAGATGATAAGTCATCCAGTACAAGTCGGCCTGATCCGATCTGGACTTCAATGGTAACGGTATCCGCAAGAGAGCCATAGGTTGCCACAACCTTACAAAACCCTTCCGCGATTCCCCTGAAAACACCGGCTGAATCAACGGACCCGATTTCCGGATTCAGGGATATAAAGGAATAATCGTTTATGGGGATATCCTGAATCATACCATCTATATCAATAGCGCGGGTAATTAATTGTACAGGATATGTATTATCAGTCACAACATTATCCGGATTAAGCACAATATAATCCAGAGATTTAAGATAGATATAGGCTGAATCTTTTAAAGACAAATAACTAACATACAGGTAACCACTATCTGCAATACCTTCTGCTATAAAGCGGTTGTTTTCGTCAATGGAACCCAGACTGGGATCCACAGAATATTCCAGCAAATCTGCATCTAATGGTAATAAATCGTAATTTCTGCTCCAACCTGTAGTTTTCAGTTTTCTTACATTTCCACGAAAAAGACGCATATAATCCGGCTGAATTTGGATTGTATGGAGAATACTGTCCGGTTCATTAGAAGAAACAACCTGTATGGAATTAGCTACTGTCCTTTCACTGGCATCAGAGGGTGTGTTCATTATTTGGCCCCGGACAATCATGGTCGTTGAGCCGCCACCATCAAAATTCACCGCCTGATACACTCCCAGTTCCTGTATCAGGAAATCCGCCAGTTGAGTCAGGTTCATTCCGATGCTATGGGTTGCACGTCCATCGACAGTCACGAGATAGAGTTTTGTACTATCTTCCGAAAAACCTCCGGCTGTCCGGGGATGCCGGTCCGGTGCGTGACTGGGGCCTCCCTCTTCAGTATACCCCTGTACGGCGTAATTTTGTCCGTCCTTTACAATCCGGGGAAAAGCACCCATGAGAGCGGTGACATTGGGCAGACCGGGTGTCATATTTAACACAAGCTGAAGGGTGTCTCCCACAGAAACATGGTTTTCCAGCCAGGCTTTGGATGTCCCGTGACCGGACAGCACTCCTTCACCTTTCGGGATTCCCATACTCCCCACATTCATGCGTTTTTCACGGGCTACAACAAGCAGAGTATCGTTGACAGCCCAGCGGGATCCTTCCGTCAGTTCAACCCGGATTTCCGTTCCCCATTCATTGGTGCCGGTATTGGCACCATAAAAGCTGTTAAAAAAAACCAACTCATTGGTGTTTCGAAAATCATTTGCCCTGTGTACAGGATTTATGAGGGTATCTTTGATTACGCTACCGGAAAACCGTATAATGCTGATAAATGGTTTATTGTATTCGGTGACGGCAAGATTGCTGCGGGGTGTTGTATGAGCGCGGACGATTTGTCCCTCAGCAACCTGTGGATTAATGGGAATGCCTCCTGAACCGTAGAAATCCCCATTAACAGCAGCTAAAACCTGATGTCCCTCATAGCTTTTCCGTGCCGCCATGGAGCTGGTTGTTTCGTATCCCCTGATTTGATCATTGGCTTTAGCTGTTTCAATAGAGACATCCGGATGTGTCAGATCGATTTCAACCACATCCAGACTCCATGGGACTTTTGGGGCGACGATGCGTTTATATACCATGCCCGGCCCGAATTGCGTCGTTTCATGGGTCTCAAACCGGATTTGTCCATTCAATGCTGCCACCAAACCGATTATGCCTACCAACGTCATCAATCTTTTCATGTTTTAATCCTTATTTTGATGTATAACCTCAGATTTGCTTCCCCAGCATTAAATTGCCTTCGGCGATGAAGAATTCAAGCCTCCCTTCGGTCGTTTCAAAAATTCAAGCACAGCTTCGCAGTATTCAAAAAAGAAGTCACCCATTGAAAGACGCGAAGCAGCATTTGAACACCGAACGAAGTGAGGTACTTGCACTCCATGAACCCTTGAACTCATCTATCAAACAACAAACTGAAATCAAACTGCGGAGCCGAGTGGGTGAGGGTACCTGATGAAATAAAATGGACACCTGTTTCTGCAATGGTACGGACCGTTTTTAAGGTTACATTCCCTGACGCTTCAAGCCAGATAGATTCCGGACATGCTTTTACGGCTGTCTTCATATCCTCAAGTGTAAAATGATCCAGCATGATCATATCAATGGGGTAGTTACAGGCTTTCCGGAATTCCTCCAGGGTTGTGACCTCAATTTCAATTTTTACAGGGGATTTATTTTGTTGATTCCAGGTAAGCGCTCTTTTTAATGCAGTATCAATATCTCCCACAGCCCGGATATGGTTTTCCTTAATCAGGATCATATCCCACAGTCCCTTCCTGTGGTTTTGCCCTCCTCCGCAGGATACGGCATATTTTTCCAGGGAGCGATATAGGGGTGTAGTTTTTCGGGTGTCTAAAATCTTGCACCGGGTATGTGAAATTTCACGGACAAAAGCCCGGGTCAGGGTGGCAATGCCGGACAGGTGTCCTATAAAATTTAATGCGGTCCGTTCAGCGGAGAGAATTGAAGATGCAGAGCCCTTTAATGCCAGAACGTACTCTCCGGAATGGAGAGTCTCCCTATCTTCTTTCAAATATGTCACGGAAAGATTGGAGTCCAGATGTTGAAAGATCCGACGGGCGATATGAATGCCGCATAAAACACCCTTCTGTTTTGACACAATGTGTGCTACAGCTGTATGATGAATATCCAGCGCCTCACAGGTGATGTCACCATCCTGAATATCTTCTGCAAGCGCATCACCGATCATCGATTCCATAAAAGAAGAATCCCTGAACATATCCGTCATCATGAAATCCTGTTTTTATCAAGTAAATTTAACAAATCTTACAGAGGGATAAAACATCAGAAGGGATGAAATATATGGTAAAAAAAGAAAAGGCGATCTGATTCAGACCGCCTTTTTCTTGTATGTGGGATTGAATTTAATCGACCCGGCCGCATCCTCTGCCAGGTCTGCCAAAACCTCTGGGTCTGTCCATGCAATGGTTACCCATACAGG
>LGGY01000082.1 GCA_001509335.1 Fidelibacterota bacterium 46_43 | reverse complement strand
CTTCTTCCTGGGATGCCGTTTCAGTACTCTCGGGGCTTTGATCCTCAATATCCCGGTGTTTTCTTTCATGGAGGGTTTTGAGCAGTTCTTTCAACTTTGAAGCCTCTTCCGAATCGGACAGTAATTCACTCTCTTCCAGCTCTTCTTCCCGCTCTATTTCCGCTTCTTCCTCTGGGGACAGGTGAATATCCAGGATCGGCTCTTTTTCTTCCTCATCAACTTTTTGGGGAGGGTCGGGTTTGTGTGTTTCCTTATCTGATGCTTTTTTCTTCAGATCGATGAGAATATCCCCCAGATAGGAGTTTTTTTCCTTTTCGGGGGTCTTTACCGTGAAGTCTGGGACCTTATCCGAAGACGTTTCTGACTTATCTCCCTGAATTTTCTGGAAGATGGGTATCTCTTCCGATGCTTCTTCCTCCTTTTTAGGTTCTGTTTTGTCCATACCCGTATGAGAATGAAGGATAGAGGATGTTTCTTCCGGCTTTTCATGGAGTTTAAGGGGTTCCGGGGCAACCCCGGCCAGACTATCCCGTATGTCCTCCAGAGAATCTGAGTCAGGTTTCATCCATCCGATAAGCTCACAAAGATAGGCCTTTTCTCCATCTGTCAGCATATTATCGCGCATATACAGGAGGGCTTCCGCTGCGGAAATAAAGCCGGGATCCTCATGAATGACACTGCGGAAATAATACTCAGCCATTTCGGCAGCTCCCGATTCCTGCTGGCACACTCCCTTCAGATAACGGATAACCACATGATCCCGGATATCTGCCGGAATATATTTCATGATATTCAGGCCCTCAACTGCCAGGCCCTTTTCCAACAAATTACCGACAGTTTGATACGTATCGCGAATTCTATCCAAATATGTGTTCATGATTCCTCCTTATTCTTTGAATTCTCAGAATAGCTGTACAGGGTTGTGGGTTGCAGATTGGAAATGTTTCGTCTCAAATCAATTTTCTGTCTGCAAAACTGGTAAAATCCCTGTCAGCAATAATAATATGATCCAGGACAGGAATTCCAATAATTTTTCCGGATTCTACAATTTTCCGGGTGATTTCAATATCTTCCCGACTTGGTTCAGGGTTTCCGCTGGGATGGTTGTGCATGAGAATGACAGCCGCCGCCAGATAATCAATCGCCGCTTTAAAGATCTCCCGGGGATGGACAACTGAAGCATTCAAATGTCCCCGACTGATCACAATATCCCGGATGATGCGGTTATGACTGTTCAGGAGAATGACTTTAAAAACCTCATAATTCAGCAGGCGAAGGGGCGGACCGAATCGCATCGCCACGTTCCGGGGGTTGGTCATCTGAGACTTACTGTTCATGGCTTCGGTTGCGGCAAATCGGGCTCCCAGCTGAAAAGCAGCAATAAGGGTCATCACCTTTGCCGGTCCCATCCCCTTGATATTCTGGAGGGACTTTGCGGACATCCGCCCCAGGCCGGCGATTCCCCCGTTTTCCTGAAGAATTTTCCGGGATAAATCCACTGCATTGAGGGTAGGTGTACCAGACCGGATCAAAAGGGCAATCAATTCCGCATCACTCAGAGAATCGGCTCCGTATTTTTCCAGCTTTTCCCGCGGTCGATCCTCTTTCGGCCAGAAGTGCAGGGCGGTGGAACGTTCCGGCGATGTGTCCATGTCTTGTTTCATGCCTTAAATTAGAACAGCTGAAACCCATTTCAAAGAACATATTATAATATTTATTTGTTTATGTGGCGCTGAAATTTCTTCTCACTGTCCAGAACAAAGGTCACAGGCCCTTCATTCACCAGAGAGACAGACATCATGGTCCCGAAACGTCCTGTTTTCACGGGGATTCCGGCCAATCGAAGACATTCACAGAAATATTCGTAGAGTTCCTCGCCTTTTTCGGGAGATGCTGCCTGTGTAAAACCTGGCCTCCGGCCTTTCAGCCAGTCTGCACAAAGGGTAAACTGAGATACCACCAGACACGCTCCTTCAATCTCCAGGATATCCCGGTTCATACGTTCTTCTTCATCGGCAAAAATCCTGAATCTGGAAATTTTTTCAGCCAGATAATCGGCATCCCTTTTTTGATCATCCGCCATAACCCCCAAAAGAATCATCAAACCAGTGCCGATCCGGCCGATTTCTTCTCCCCCAACGGAGACCGAAGCCTTGCTGACACGTTGTAATACGGCAATCATGCTGTCAACCACACATTGGGTTTACCCAGCATGTCCCGGAGTTTATCCAATAGTTCTCCGGAAGCATTCGCCCGGATATTTTGAACATGAATGACTTTTTCTTTTTGGTCATTGCACACAATATGAAAATAGATCTGCAACTTTCCGGGATACCGGTTGAAAAGGGATTTTAAATTATTCAGTGTGGCCACATTTTCCGCCGTTTCATTTTTCAATCTCAGGTGGATCTGTTTTAGCTGGACATCCCGGATATTTTCTATGGGCTCAAGGGTATCCAGGATAATGGAGATCTCGTCCCGGTCCAGATCCCGCTCAGATAATTTCCCGGTGACAAAAACCTTTTGATTCTCTTCAATCAGGTCTTTATGGGCCATATAACTTTTATGAAAAGCAATGACGGTGATATCCTCCGTAAGTGTTTCCAGTTTCAGGATGGCCCAGGGATTGTTTTGTTTGTTATATCGGATATTCCGGCTTTTAATGATACCCCCGGCTTTGATCGTCTCCGGAGGTTTTTGAGTTTCATCCCGAACCAGGTCTATATTACTCACCGCTTCAATTTCATCCCGAAAGTCCTCAAGAGGATGGCCACTCAGATAAAAACCGATGTGCTCTTTTTCCCGTTCAAGCTGGAAAGAAACATTCCATTCCGGAATATTTTCCAGAGGCGGTTCAGTCAAAACCACCTGTTGTGTCATATCACCAAAGAGGCTTACCTGGGAATTGTTGGCTTCATCCTGATAGCGCTGACCATAGGCGAGGGAAAGATCCACGGCACTCATTTTTTGTGCCCGATTTCCCTCCAGAGAGTCCAACGCTCCGGCATAAATGAGGCTTTCCAGAACCTTCCGGTTCAGGACCCTGGGATCCACCCGGCAGGTCAGGTCAAAAATGGTTTTGAAAGGGCCACCCTCTTTTCGCGCTTCCACGATGGCATCCGAGACTTTTTCCCCTACATTTTTAATAGCATTCAAACCGTATATGATGGCATTGTCTTTTGTGGTGAAAAGGACCTCAGATACATTCACATCAGGGGGAATGAGCTTAATACCCAGTTTATGGATTTCATTGATGAGTTCCACCATCCGCTTGATATTTGTCCGTTCACTGGTCAGAGAGGC
>LGGY01000081.1 GCA_001509335.1 Fidelibacterota bacterium 46_43 | reverse complement strand
AAATAAGTATCAAAGGGACTTGTCCGGGCCGGATTCGGATTTTTTTGTGTTGTTAATTGATCCATTATATTTAAAATGTTAATACTTTGTCACATTCCACAGTCCACAGCGTGAACTCTTTCATATTACTGAGTTTTACCCCTTTTAAAAAGTTAAGCTTATCAATACCGCGGGCTTGTGAACAACCGCCACAGGTTTTTACGTCACCGCCTTTTTGAATCACTGATTTCAACATCCGTTCAATATTATAATAACCGGTCGGCGTATTCTGATTGGGTAAAGCACAAAATACGGCATCCGCCAACAGGAAAATTTTTACAGACACTTCATCCTTGTGCTCTTTTTGCAGAGTCATAGCCATTCTCAACGCATTATACGCCTTCTCTGTCCCGTAGGGAGCATCATTAATGATAATCAGTATTTTCTGCATTTTTATTCCTTTTATTATGTTTTGATTTCGAACTGCCTTGTTTGGTCTCTCTTTTCTTAATATGCAATATAACATCATCAAGCATTTAGCAATGAACGACTTAGTATAGTCTTTCATTTAATCAAAAAAGAAAAAGCCCCTTAACTATGAGCGTTTTAAGGGGCTTTTATGGTACCGAAGGCCGGACTTGAACCGGCACGGAGATATTCTCCGAGGGATTTTAAGTCCCTTGCGTCTGCCAATTCCGCCACTTCGGCAAACATGAGGTGACGGCCGGATTCGAACCGGCGAATAAAGGTTTTGCAGACCTCCCCCTTAGCCACTTGGGTACGTCACCAATTTTCTAAAAGCTTGTAAGCTTAACATTTCCTGCACTGAAAATCAATCTTTTATGATTGTTCTAAAAGCCATTTCTACACCTTTTCCACGGACCTTTCTTCCTCTTCTCTTCTATATGTCTTTCCGTAATTTTGGATCATTGAACAGTAGATTCTATAAGATAAAAGCTTGTTCCATAAACCATTCTAGAAGATACTCGCCTGACTTTCAAAACCGATATTGCCTTTTGTATAACCCTAAATGAAAATAAAATCTTTTAGTTAATATAAATAGATTTAATATTTCCAGAATGACTGTTGTGTATTTAATCTAAATCAGATCACTCAATTAAAACATAGAGTGCATTCAGCTGCCTTCGATTAATAAATTGGTAATTTATGATAATCCTTACCCAGGATGATGACTGTATTCGCCTTGTCCCGCTCCTCTTTCAACGGCTTAACGGTTTTGGCATTGACACCAATTAAACCGAGCCAGATATGGTCGTCCGGGTTATCAGACGTAGAAAAAACAACCGTCGAAGGATAATTGAAGTTATCGGCGTTCCGGCTGTCCACAACACGAATCCCGTTACGGGTAAGAAATGCTTCCATTTTAGCGGCAATCCCGGATACACCACACCCGTTCAGAATCAATACCCTGGGTACAAATATTTCGATAAGTTCAGGTGTTTGAGGGATGTTCTCCACCTGCGGGGTTTGGACTTCGTCCCGGATAACTGCCTGTGATGGTGTTTCTTCAACGGGTGCTATTTTATCCAGTTTTTCTCCTATCTGAGACTGGATTTCCTCCTGATAGGGTCGCCCGGGTGAACGGTCATCTGAAGGCGTGTCCAGGGATTTGTAAATTCCCGGCGTATCGGATGTTCCTTCGTTCCAGCGACTGTCCAAAAACCCGGTGATCCAACGATTTGCAAGGAAGAAAACAACCGCCAGCAACACAACAATCCCCGTTATTTTACCGGCTTTTGACGGAGCAGGCTCCATAGGGCCTTTCCGGCTCTTCTTCCCTTTTCCCGCCTCATCACCTTCTTCCAGAAGATCTTCCAGATTGTTGATCCCAACCTTCAGACCGGAAATCTGCTGCTGAAGAACGGTGAGGACTTTGTGGGATGAGGCCTGGCGCTTGGCCAGTTCATCAATTTTCACCTCCAGGTTCCGAATCTTATCCTCAATCTCACCGGTACCTGTCATATCCTGCCCATAAGAATCTCTATGCTTCAAATTTTCTTCCATTTCAATGAGTTTCTTTTTGATTTCAGAGAGTTCTTTTTGTTCAATTTCTTCCATCACTCACCTTTTATTGCTTCTTTCGCCAAACGGTCCGCCCGTTCATTCCATAGGTTTCCCGAATGACTTTTCACCTTGTCCCAGGTTATATCAAGGGGAAGTTTTTGTACGTACTCCCCATATTTCTGTGTTAGTTCTTTATTGGCTTTCCAGGCTCCGGTGCCCCACTTTTGAATCCCTTCATAATCATAATGGATTGTACACCGGGATATTTTGTTTTTCAAACACCATTGAAAGAATTTTACCGCCGCAACCAGTTCACCCCCCACCTGATGATGCTGACGATAATCAGGACTATCCACAACTCCTTTCATTTCCTCCAAAACCACCCCTTTCCGTAAAATAACGAGTCCATAACCGACCTTTCCATCGATATAACTCCCGTCAACAAATGCATGGACATCCCCGTTTTCCAGATGATCCCCGTGATGAAATCCATACCAGGCCATGCGGATTTTTTCTTCTTTGGCCGGGTCCTGACTCTGAATAAAGGTGATTTTTGAAGTTTTTCGTTTGGGGCTGTACCAAAGGGTGACACGGATGTTGATGGATTCCATGTCCAGGGAAACACTATAATCCCGGAAACTATGCAAATCCAATTCAGCCTGAATATCCAATGTGTTCGCCAGATAGCGTTGAAATTCTCGGGCAACATGTTCTACTTCCTGCCGGCATTTTGTCATTTAACTTTTCTCATCCTTCAGAATACTTCGGTATACATCCAGTAATTTACTCTCTTCAATCTCCCATGTAAACCGGTTTAAAAATGTTTCCCGGGCTATTTTTTTTATATCGTTCAGCATCTCTCTGTCCGGAAAAGCGGAATGGATCTGGGCGGCAATTCCTTCGGCTTTTTCATCACGGAAAATAAGCGCAGCAGGATTTTTCCAAAAGAGATGACGAATATTATGAAGGTCTGAAGAAACAAAGGGGAGTCCGCACGCCAGATATTCAAAGATTTTGTTCGGAAGGCTGATGTTAAAAGGGGATCGATCCGGTAAGACAGACCATCCGATATGGGCTTCCTGTAGACAGGCAGGAATATCCCCATGAGGAATGTGCCCGAGATGCAGCATTTGACCCTGGCTTTTGCGACAACGATCCTCCCATTCTTCCACATCACCTTTTTCACCATGACCCAGGGTTACTCCCATGCATGTGTATCCCCTTTTATTTAGTGCATCCACCGTATCGGCAAACAAAAACAGATCCCGGTGACGTGAAACATCACCCGCATAAATAAGGATAAT
>LGGY01000080.1 GCA_001509335.1 Fidelibacterota bacterium 46_43 | reverse complement strand
ACAGAAAATTTTCAGGCCTGGCTTGTATCCCAATCACTTTCACCTCAACAGGCTCAATACCTGTCAATATTAAAAAACAGAGGTATTGCACGAGGGAAAATACGCCTTGAAGATCTTTTTGAACCGCCTTTATCTGTATTAAATGCCGCTGAATTAGGTGTGGAATTGTTTGGAGAAAAAGGGTTAAAAGAAATTATTCATAATATGAATGAATCGATTTTTCAAAAAGTAATATAAAATGCAGATCAATCTTGATTTGTAAATAATGGAGATCCTGAATGAATCCTGAATTACGAAAAAAACTGAACAGAATTACGGACATTCTATGGGCCGGTGGTGTTGTAAACCCGGTTACCTATATTGAGCAGATCTCTTACCTGATTTACCTGAAGTTACTGGATGAGGAAGAATCAAGACGGGAACTCCAGGAAAGAATGTTGGGAAAACAATCGAATGGTAATGGTAAACGATTGTATCCCAAACAGGCTGAACGATACCGCTGGTCAAAATGGCGCTTTAAAAGCGGATCTGATTTGCGGGATTTTGTTCGGGATGAAGTATTCCGTTATATGGCTTCACTGGTCAGGGAAGAACCGCAAATTGCAGAATATTTTCGGGATGCCGTATTGGAAATCGTAGACCCGAATGTTCTTAAACAGGTTATAGATGAAATTGACGGGATTGAATTTTCCAAACTTGGAACGGATGTCAAAGGGGACATTTTTGAATATTTATTAACCCACCTGGGGCAATCTGCTTTGAATGGACAATTCAGAACACCCCGTCAAATACGAACCATGATGGTAGAAATGCTGGATCCGGATATAGGAGATACTATTTATGATCCGGCATGCGGAACAGGTGGATTTCTGATTGATGCCATAGAATACATTCTGGCAAAATATTCCGGAGAACCCACAGAAGTTCCTATTTACGGTGAAGAATGGCTGGAAAAGCGAAAACAAAGTCTTGAAGAGGCTAAAAAACAGGTCCCGACACTTCAAACATATAAAAAAGGCCCGGGAGAGAAAATACCGGATTGGACGATATTGGAAAAATCTATTTATGGCATTGATGTTTCCCGGCAGATGATGCGCATTGCCATGATGAATCTGGTTCTGCATGGTATCCGAAAAGCTCATGTTAAACGCGGGAATACCTTGTCTGATATGGGTGGATTAAGTGAAGAAGATCTAAATCGTCGTTATAAAATTATTTTATCAAATCCTCCGTTTGCCGGTGTTCTGCCCAAGGAATCCATCCGGAGCGATTTACCGACCCATTCAAAGAAAAGCGAGTTGCTCTTTTTGAGTGTTATGATGGAAGCTTTAGCACCCGGAGGGCAATGTGCTGTTGTGGTCCCTGAAGGATTACTGTTCGGATCCAGCACGGCTCATGTAGAATTACGGCGAAAACTGATTGAAGATTTTGATTTGCTGGCGGTGATTTCACTGCCGGCCGGTGTATTTAAACCGTATGCGGGTGTTAAAACCGGTATTCTTATCTTTAAAAAACCGGCTTTAGACGTAAAAACAGACAAAAAAGCAAAACACAGGGATAAAATCTGGTTTTATGATATTCGAAGCGATGGTTATGATCCCGATAAAATTGTAGGTGGTGGCAGACCGGAAACGCCGGACAAAAATGACATTCCCGGTTTGTTGGAGCAATGGAAACTGTATAAGGCATCACGGTTTAAAAATCCTCCCGGACTTGAAGGGGGTTCGCTGCTGCCTGCAGAAAGTGAAGAGCCCCGGTATTGGTGGACCACCATCAAACACATTTCTGAAAACGACTATAATCTTGCAGCGGGACGATATAAACCACAGATAGCAGAACGCATACCGGATGAGGACCCTGCGGAGCTCATTCGGGAGACGCTGAATATTGAGCGTGAAATAACCGCAGGGCTGGAGACACTGCTCAAGGATATAGATCAACAATGAAGAAACCATACATCCCCGAAAAATTACCGCCAGCACATATTGATTGGGTATCTCATGTACCATCCATTGCCAAGGCGAATGCCGCATTGGCCCGTTATGACGGCATTCTGGAAACAATGGTCAATCCGGTCCTGTTGCTTTCTCCCCTGACTACGCAGGAAGCGGTTCTATCCTCACGAATTGAAGGAACCCAGGCTACCCTTGAGGAGGTTCTGGAATTCGAGACTGACCCAACCCGGAAAATCGAGCCGGCAAAACACGCGGACATCCATGAGATCATCAACTATCGCACCGCCATCAACAAGGCGGTTGAACTGCTCGACAAGAAACCCCTCTGCTTGAACCTGATTTTGGAACTTCACAATATCCTTATGGATGGCGTTCGGGGAGCAAACAAGGCCCGGAGACAATTCAGACGAACCCAGAACTGGATAGGCCGGGCAGGTTGCACCATAGAAGAAGCAACATTCATACCGCCTGCTGCGGATGTCATGACGCAGGCGTTGGATGATTGGGAAAAATATATTCATCAAGACGAAAAAGACCGTTTGGTCCAACTGGCAGTAGTCAAAGCCCAGTTTGAATTAATTCATCCCTTTCTGGATGGTAACGGACGCATCGGCAGGATGCTCGTACCGCTTTTTCTCTTTGAGAAAAAACTCCTTTCAAGACCCATGTTTTACATGAGCGCCTATCTCGAACGAAACCGTGTGCAATACTACCAGGTGCTGAACGCCATTTCAGAAAGAGATGACTGGAACGGATGGATTCGGTTTTTTCTTCATGCCGTCATAGAGCAAGCCAAGGATAACACTAAAAAGGCGAAGGCCATCATAAGCCTGTACGAGGAAATGAAGCGACGTATTCCCGCCATTACCCGATCCCGGTATGCCGTTCAGATCATTGACGCCATATTTTACCTGCCCATTTTTACCACAGCTGGTTTCGCAAAAAAGACCACCATTCCTCTCCCCACTGCCAAGCGGATCGTTGATGCCCTGGCAAAGGAAAACTTGCTGCGACCACTGAAGGAGGCGAAGGGGCGTCAGGGGACAAGGTGGGTTTTCGCACCGTTGTTGGGGATCTTGAACATGGAGGATACGGATCATGAATGAGCCGGAAACAAGTTTTGAGGATCATAAAATGGCATATTATGAGCCACAAATGATTTTATGGCTCATGGATGAGCTGTAAAAGGGGCTATGAATTGATGATCGATGATTTCAGATTGATGATTTCGAAAAGCGGCATGCAATCGGCATTGAGAAATCGCCAATCTTCGATGGCCATGGAGGCAGTCGAATGAAGTGGCCTGAATACGCGCTTTCTCAACTCTCATCGAGTTTCATAAGCGGAGGGACGCCCAGCACAAAGGTGCGGGAGT
>LGGY01000232.1 GCA_001509335.1 Fidelibacterota bacterium 46_43 | reverse complement strand
TGTTGTCAGGGATGCATAAAGTAATTTGCCATCTTCATAAACAGCTATGGTCTGCTGGAATAAATTAATCTCAATCCAGCGATCAGAATCTACGCCCTCGGGTGGAATTGGATCAAAGTTGACAATTTTCGCTTTGGTGCTGTCAACCCATTTGTCAGGGGCAATTTGGTACCAGATTACACCTTCTGCCTCTACCTGGTTATAAACCTGGATGATCTCTTCGCGTTCCAGAACAGTATCGGTTGTTTCAGCCCAAAAAGATGGTTCTTTGTAGGCAGGTGTTTCGTTCACGATCCAACCAAAGTCATTGTCAGGGTTGTCATAAAATTCCAAACCCTGGAAATCTGTATAAACAGCCGGAGAAGCCCGCATCCATCCACCTGTTGAAAGCAGCAAATAAGCATTCCCATTGTGATTTTGCCAATATGTGAAACTGATGTAACGCAGGGCGCCAGGTGCAATTTGGCTGATAGGATTGACCCCAGCAACAGCATCCTCAAAAGTACCATAGATTGGCGCTGGTTGATCCTCAGGGTAGTTGATTTTTGCTAACGACACCGGTATCTCTCCCAACTCTGGAGACGGGTGGGATGCCGGCAATTCTCGTGGTGGGTAAGGAAATCCAGCATCCCTTATCTCCGAAACGGTTTGGGCTGGTCCATAAAATAAGCAGGTGCCATCATTCGGCATACCAGGCAAGCACAGGGGGGGAGGAAAATAACTTTGTTCCTGAGCCTTTAAGTCCGCTGTTTGAATAAAAGCATATGCCTGGTGACTTGGCATTCCTAAAAAGGTTAAGAACAGTAAGGCTGTTATTAGAATTTGTTTCATCATTCCTCGTTTATTTATAGGAAAATAATTATACCTAATATTGTCCAAATTAGGGAAGGTCAATGATTTCAGGGTTTCGCGTAATTCTTGTCAATTTATACTACCTACCCGGTTAATCTCACCCTTTTCTGAGGCTATCATTAACCCTGGAAGAAAAAATCTCATCAATCAACTAGACTGATGGGATTTACTTTATTCAAAAAGTTTTTAGGAAATGTCCCTTACAATTCTGGAGAAAGAGAAAATCCTTTTTAATATTTATTTTCACCGAAAATTCAACTATAATGGTTTTAAGTGAAAACATAAGCAATTAATGAAGCTCACCCAGTGTGAGCGGACTTTTCTGCAAGGTAATTTAATCTACCTGAAACGCCGCCTGGCATCTTGGCCGGGCGGCACCTTTTTTATAATGAAATCGCTTCAAACGAATAATTCTGCCTGGAAAATTATTATGGCGTCACCTGTGATGTGCACACGGTCTTCAATAAGCTGCAAATGAAGATGCCCGCCGCGCTTTGAAGCTTGAAAAGCATTTTGTTCGGTTTTACCTAATTTTTTAGCCCAATAAGGTGCTAGCAGGCAATGTGCTGATCCTGTAACAGGGTCTTCATCCACACCCAGCTGCGGGGCAAAAAAGCGCGAGACAAAATCAAGCTCATCATCTTCACTTTTTGCTGTGATGATCACTTCCGGCATTGGCAGTGTCTTAAGTGTGGGGATATCGGGTTGCGCATCTTGTACAGTGTGCTCGTCGATTGCTTCAAACAGGTAATAATTCCCGGAAAACACTGCATCAATGGGGTGAAAGCCCAAAATCTGGGGAATCCTGGCGTCAACGGTTATCCCTTTATAAGTCATTGCAGGAAAATCGAGCTCGACAGCGCCATCTACCCAACGGGCGGAAAGTTCACCGCTCAATGTATGAAATTTGACGAGATCATCACGAAGTTCTGGATGCCGTTCAAAAAGCACCCGTGCACTTGCAAGGGTAGCATGTCCGCATAAATCAACTTCTGTAGTTGGGGTGAACCAGCGCAGCCGCCATGCGTCGCCTTCGGGCATGAGATATGCCGTTTCAGACAGGTTCATCTCGGCAGCAAGGGCTTGCATCCAATCGTCTGGCTCTTCACCTTCCAGCAGACATACGCCCGCCGGGTTGCCGCGAAAGGGTTCGTTTGTAAAAGCATCGACTTGATATATTTTATGAGACATAAGATCCTCCTTAACAATTATTATAAACTTGTATGGTTTCCCTAACACAGGAACGTTTATATCTCATTTGAAAAGTTCTGTTGGCTGTTATCCCCCCAGGTAGGATTCCTTAACGATTGGATTTTTCATTAATTCCTCAGCATCCCCGGATAAAGTCACCTGGCCTGTTTCGAGCACATATGCTCGATCAGCAATCGACAGCGCCATATTTGCATTCTGTTCGACAAGTAAAATGCTCACGCCTTGCTGGTTGATATTTTGAATGACTTCAAAAATCTGCTCTACCAAAAGGGGTGCTAAGCCCATAGAGGGTTCATCCATTAATAGCAAGTGGGGGTCAGCCATCAATGCCCGTCCTATGGCAAGCATTTGCTGTTCACCACCTGAAAGTGTCCCTCCCATTTGTCGTTGGCGTTCCTCTAAACGGGGAAATATGCTGAATACTTTATCAATATTACTCTTTATCCGTGTTTTATCGTGGATTGTATATGCTCCCATTTCAAGGTTCTCGTAAACCGTCATCCTTGTAAAGATTTTTCTGCCTTCGGGAACCTGAACAATGCCCATTTGAACAATTTGTGGGGGGGAGATTTTTGATAGATCTTGATCTTTGTATTTTATTTCCCCCGAGACAGGTCGAATAATCCCGGAAATTGTATTAAGCGTTGTACTTTTCCCGGCGCCATTGGCACCAATCAGGGCAACAATTTCACCCTCATCAAGATTGAAACTGATATCCTTTAAGGCATTTATTGCACCATAAAAAACTTTTAGATTCTTAACTTCTAACATTATTTGTTTTCTTCCGGTTAAATTTCTTTGTGATTTCATCCACGCCAGGGCCTAAGTAAGCCTCGATCACACGCTGATCGGATTGGATTTCTGCTGGTTTCCCTTCTGCAATTTTTAGTCCATGATCTAATACCGTAATGATATCTGAAATGTCCATAACGACTCTCATATCATGTTCAATTAACAGGATTGTCATTTGACGTTCATCTCTTAAGATCCTGATCAAGGACGTCATTTCAGCCGTTTCCTGTTGATTCATACCCGCTGTGGGTTCATCCAGCAGTAATAATTTAGGTTGACTGGCAAGTGCGCGGGCAATTTCTAATCTCCGTTGAGCACCATACGGTAAGTTAAAGGCCGGGATGTCTGCCAGGTCCGATAAGCCTAAGAAATCAAGAAGTTCAAATGCATATTGTTGCGCCTGGCTTTCTTGCTGACGGTAATGCTTGTTCCTGAGAATTGATTCAACCCACATTGAATTCATTCGTGGATGCTGACCAACAAG
>LGGY01000079.1 GCA_001509335.1 Fidelibacterota bacterium 46_43 | reverse complement strand
CCACGGCCACACCAGCCATATCCGGCCACAACCACAGTTTTTCCCGAAATGGTCATGTTGGTCAGGTGGGCGATGGCAGTCCAGGTGGATTGCCCGGTCCCGTACCGGTTATCAAAAAGGTATTTGCTGAGGGCATCGTTAATCCCCAACGAGGGATATTTTAATAATCCTTTTGCAGCCATACGCCTTGCCCGGTTCACACCCGTTGTGGTTTCCTCACAAATACCGGCAATATTCACTGCATAATCAGGGTGCTCATGGAGATAATTGCAGATGTCTCCACCGTCGTCCACCACTGCATGCGGCTGGGCAGAGGTGATGGCATCAATGTAGGACCAGTATTCTTTTTCCGAGGCGCCGTGTTTGGCAAAAACATGAACACCGTCTTTGGCTAATGCGGCACAGACTTCATCTTTAGTGGATAGTGGATTACTGCTGGTTATCCATACATCGGCTCCCAGTCTCCGGATGGTTTGGGCGAGATAGGCGGTTTTTGCTTCCAAATGAATGCATAAAGCAATCCGCTTTCCTTGAAAGGTTCCCGCAGCATAAAATTTTTCAGCAAGACGGTTCACTACTTTCATCCATTTTGAAACCCAGTCGATGTTCTGCTGCCCTGATTCAGCCAGTGAGATGTCGCGAATACTGTATTTCATTCCTGATCCTTTCCTATCCATAAAAACTCAAAAAAGCGGGGGAATATCTCCCCCGCCGGACATCTGATTAATAGATACGTTGTGCAAGGCTCATAGGACTGTCGCCCACATTGTAGGTTTTAAGGACAGTTCCAGTGCTGTTGACCTTCACGACCTGGTCGTCATCCCAAACGCTGACCCAGACAAAACCTTCCGAATCCACCAGGATTCCGGATCCGCCTTTGCCCAGGAACATGTTTTCCGAGTCGTTCAAGATAGTGTAATCCGTGGTGCTGTATACCATACAACCCATACCCCATACACTCAGGTAAGCCAGTTCGTTGACGAGATCCGTTGCAACCATACCGGGAGCTCCACCGATTTCAACGGTTTCAACCACCGTATCCGTAGCCGGGTCAATGACGCTTGCAACACCGGGATTAGCACCGTAATCACCGGTACAGGATACATGAAGTTTGCCATCGGAAGCAATAGCAATCGACTGGGGATTGGTTCCCACATCGATGGTTTTGATCACTTCGCCATTGGTGGCATTCACCACGGTGACCGTTCCCTGCTCATAGGGCTGATCCCAGCCGACATAGCCCGTATTGGATACATAGACTTTATCTCCGCTGATAGCAATACCCGTGGCTCCTGTTCCGGTGGTTGTTTCCGTTACAACGGTTTTTTCCTGCATATCCACTTTCAGTACCTGATTGGACATGGAACAGGTGACGAAGGCATACCGATCATCATAGAATGCCATGTTCATGGGGTTTTTCCCATCTCCCAGGGCAACCGGCGTTTCGGCTTCCCAGGTGTCTACATCGAAAATCATGATATTGTTTGAACCGGAGTTCACACAATAGAGTTTTTCATCATGGTAAACAAGCTGGTTTGGCCAGGTTCCTACGGTTGCCACATTGTTATACACCGTATCTGCTTCCAGATCGATGACGGAAATACTGGTGGCGGCGGAATTCAATACGTAAATGGCACTGGATGTCTCAGGTGTGTCCGATCCTGTCGGATCATCCTCACATCCCCAAAAACCAAAGGCCGTAAAGAGAACAGCCACACACAATACCCATAGTTTTCGATTCATCCGAACCTCCTTTTTTATGGTATTATTTCTTTTCAACTGTCAATGAAACCCTCCATTCCCTTCCGGGAACGGGCATGTTTTTAATGACTCTGTATTCGGTATCAAACAGGTTTTTCAAATGCGCATTCACGGTAAAATGGATGGTTTTGAAGACCATTTCATAACCAAAACTGATGTGAGACAGGCTGTAGGGATCCAGGGAATTTCTCCAGACATTCGTGGCGTCTGTGTATCGCCTGCTCACATACTGGTAGCTGTATGTCCCGTATACATGAAGAATCCGTGCCGTGACTGAGACATTCACCGTATGTTTTGGACGATAGACCAGGATTTTTTCATATTCTGTCGGAGATTCCGGGTTGGTGTTCCGGGCATCCATGAATGTGTAGTTGGCCTGAAATGTCAGATTCTTTTCCAGGGGATTGAATTTCAGGCTGTTTTCCACGCCCCTGATCCGGGCACTTTGGACGTTTTCCGGCATCCAAAAACCGGCCGTTTCCTGCCAGATGATCATATCACTCAGGTAATTTTCAAAGTAGGTGGATTCAAGGTAAAAGCCATTCAATACCGGATATTGAAGACGGATGCCCATATCCCAGTCCATGCCGTTTTCCGGACTCAAATCGGGATTCCCTTTGGTCCATGCATCTTCCGGCCAGTACAGATCGTTAAAAGTCGGAGCCCGGTAACTCAGGCCTGCATTCATTTTCACAGATGTAAGCCACCTTTCACCCCAATTAAAAACCAGGCCGAT
The DNA here is from genome assembly GCA_001509335.1 of Fidelibacterota bacterium 46_43. Lineage (GTDB taxonomy): Bacteria > Fidelibacterota > Fidelibacteria > Fidelibacterales > Fidelibacteraceae > Fidelibacter. The sequence goes on along the minus strand of LGGY01000079.1, from coordinate 849 downwards.
TTTCGGTGAAAGGCGGTTTGGATAATCGGAGTTCCAGTCGTAGCGGAACGAGGGGACAAGAGACAGTTTTTTCATTCTCAGGGTTTGGACAGGCAGCTGGTTTTCACTGACGGTAAAAAAGTAGGCAGACGTGCGTAGCCTTTCATCGGATGTTTGGTGATCCTGCATATAATCCAGCCTTAGGCCGGTTCCGTAAGTGAGCGTGCTCCAATCTTCCAGAATGCTCCGTACCTGAATTTCACTGCCACCGGTTCGGGTTGTAAAGCGGGAGTCTACCTTCTGAAGGGATTCGTCATTGAAATAACGGCTCCATGAGTCATAGTAGTAATTTTGCCATCGCAGTTCATGCAGACATGAAAAAATTTTGCTACTCAGAAGCATATTGGCCTGGTTTTGTTTGTCCCACATCCGGGCCCGGTAATAATAGGGTTCAATGGTTCCCGGTGCCCCCCGTTCCGATTCATGATGCCGTAGTGTGAATTCCAGGTGACGGGTAAAAAGACCCTCGCCCAGAGACGTGGAAAACCGCCCATGTAAATCGGTGGATTGAATATCGGCGTTTTTCCGTGTTCTTTCCTGTCCGTAGTTGTCTGTAAATGTAAAATCCCCCTTTGAATCCAGATATTTTCCGGAAGCACTTAAATCCCACTGCTTGATTTTGGCATCCACCGTGGTCTCCAGGGAAAAGGTTCCGAACGAAGCCCCGATCGTTTTTACAGAACCCTGCCATCCTTCTTTTTTTTGTTTGTCCGACCGGGTGATAATATTCACAACCCCTCCGATGGCATCGGCACCATAGAGGGCAGAGTTGCTTCCCCGGACCACTTCGATTTTTTCCACCCCTTCCAG
>LGGY01000078.1 GCA_001509335.1 Fidelibacterota bacterium 46_43 | reverse complement strand
AGAAAAAGCGCTGGATTATTTGAAGCAAAGCCTGCCTCTTGCCAAAGAGGCCCATGCCGTGATGGAACTCCGGGATATTTATTCTGCTTTGTCAGGTATATACAAGCAAAACGGTAATTATCAGACAGCCCTTGAAATGTATGAAGCGTATATTGATCTGAATGAATCCCTTCACGAAGATGAAGTGTTATTTCGGATGGAGGAACTACAGCATGAATTTGAACGCCAAAAAAGCCGTATGGAGCTTTTGGAAAAAACATCTGCTGTCCGGCGGGCCAAACAAATCCGGAATATGTTGATCGTCATTGTTGCCTTCATGATTATCATCACCGTTATCCTGGCTGTCATCAACCGGATGCGGAGAAACTATTTGAAAACACTGAAACATAAAAATCAGCTGATAGAAAAAGAACATGCATTGGTGGTACGACATCAGGATCATTTATCCCTGATAAACAAAATATTGCGCCATGACCTTGCCAATAACAACACCGCGGTTATGAGTGCAGTAAAATTGTATAAAAGACAAAAAGATGAGGAATTTCTCGACGCTATAATACAAAAGGTCAAATCGAGTCTTGAACTCATTGAACGGATGAAACTGCTTGAAAAGATCTCTACATCCTCCGGAACCCTGAAGCCGGTAAACATTGAGGATATCATGAAACGGGTCCGCTTGAAACACTCCGCCCTTGAATGGCACATACAAGGTCAGGGAACGGCCTACGCAGACGAGGCTTTACTGTCCGTGATCGATAACCTTATCGAGAATTCCGTCACCCATGGTGAAGCAACCCGTATGGATATTTCCATTCAACCGGTTCGCATCCATGAGCAGCCTTTTGTAGAAATCCGGATTGCCGACAATGGCAGTGGCATTTCGGATACCATTAAAAACAGAATTTTCGATGAGGAATTTTCCTTTGGTCCCAGGGCTCGTACCGGCTTAGGACTCTATATTGTAAAAAAGAACATAGATCGATATCAGGGGCAGATCGAAGTGGAAGAGAATTCACCCTCGGGAACAATCATGATACTGAAAATTCCCGAATGTCCCTCCGATACATTTCCAATCCATAAAAAAGGAGAGGTGTAGAAACCTTTCCTGAAAATAATCTGCTTTGGGAATTCAAACTACATCCAGGATTTATACTGGGTGTGGAGTTTGGACACTTTTTGGATGTAATTCCGGGCTTCTTCAGTGGTCAATTTATTTTTAAGCTGATTATAGGCCTGGTCCGGTGAATAGGTATTGATGGTAGGAATCGCATTGGGAAGATTGGTGTTGCCGATAAAAGCCCTACTGACATTTCCGGCCCCGGCATTGTACGCCGATATGGTACAATAGGTTTTTATCTGGGGATCGATAATTTTTTTGAAATACCGGTTTTGCAGGATGTAAATATAAGCCACTCCAAACTGAATGTTTTTATCAGGATCGTACAGGTCCCCGGCAGAAACATCTTCATCTTTATTGAAAAGGAACCGGTTGGCATCTTTAGCACCGCTCCAGGGGACCAGCTGCATGAGTCCGTAAGCAGGAATATGGGATCGTGCTTTGGGATTAAAATGGGATTCAGTGTGAATCACAGCCAGAATCAACGCCGGGTCAATGTTATATGCGGATGCATATTTTTTAACAGAAGGGATATAATCCTTCGCCCGGGTTTGAATATGGTCCGGTGCAAGAGCGAGGGAGATCTGAACTTTCACCTTATCCGGGTTGCCCCTGACCGGTTTGGGTTTTACCGGTTCTTTTTTAACAACTTCCCGGGCAAAGGTTTTAGCATTCTGGGGAGTAACCTTTTTTCCGTCAGGAGTTTTCAACTGGTCATGAAGAACAGGTTTGGGGGTGACTGGTTTTTTTTCGGCAGTCTGTCCGGGAAAATCCTGGGCTTTTGCCCGGGTTGTGGCTACATGTTCCACCGCTTTGGCAAGTTTTTCCTTAACCACTGCTTCATTTTTTGCTTCATTTTTATCTACAAGAATTTCAATGGTTACTTCACCTTTTTCAAAATCAACTTTGGATCGGTTCTGTAAATCTTCCGAGTATTCCACCCAATCATTGGGTGTCGATGAAATAAAATCCCCCCATTCCTTTTCCACTTTTTTCTTAAAAGCCTCAAACGCTTCCCTGTCCTTTTTCTGAAAATCTGAAAGAGCCTCTTCGTCCTGTTGTTGATAGCGGCGGAAAGCCTCCATATCATCTTCCATACCCTGCTGATAATCCTGGCCCATCACAAAGGTTGCCAGACAAAACGTTAAAATGACTAATGCAGATTTCATATAAAATCCCTTCTATTTACAGCGATGAGGTATTATCCGGGAAAAAAGATGAGCCGAGACTCCCCTATTTCATTTTATCCAATTCGCTTTTATCTTCAACCGTGACCATCCTGGTTTTAAACTTGACACCGGAATGGGCTCCTTTTACAGGTTTGTACACTTTTACAAGAATGGCATTCCTTTTATCTTTAGCCCGGTGAGCAATTTTTGCACCGAATCCTTTTGCACCTTTCGCCATGGTAACCTCCCTGTTATTTTTCAATATAAAACAAAATACAACAATCAAGGTTCCTAAATCAAGGTTTTTCAGTGATGAAATAAGTCCATTGTCACATAGAAGAAGCTCAAATCAGGGGGGTAATCCATATAGGACTGCTCCAGGCCATCTCTCCGGTAACTGTGGTAACTCTCAGATAATACCAGCTCTCCTGACCGGGTATGGGATCCGGATCTGTCCAGGTAAAGCGCGATCGTAACCCATCTCCTCCATATTCGTAAACATCCGAATTGTTTTTCACAAGAACAATGCGCAGAATTGGATCAGGTGATATACATTCTACAGAAAATTCCGGCACACGGTGAGAGGTCATCACATCACCCTGCATGCTGTTTTCACATTCAAATCGCAAAAACAGTTTGATACCGGATGTTGCATAGGTATGTCGTCGCTTCATCGCCTGAAAAAGGCTTTCACGGTTCAGATGTTCTGTAATAACCGCTGTCAGTCCGCTCCGGATACAATTCCGTTTGTATCCGGCCCGGTGATGCCAGATGAGTCCATGAGAATCGGTACTGCCGATCACCCCGAATCTGTGCCCACCAGCCAGACCATCCTGCATAAAACTGCCTTTTTTCCCACCCCGGTGCTGAATGGGACGGTTTCCCATATATTCATAGGCTCCGTGATTTGATATGATCTCACACATAGGCTGACTGATATCATCGGCATTTTCCCAGTCTGTACCGGTCCATCCGGTATGATGGGGAACGGCAATACCGTCAAAAACTCGGATCTCTTTTAAAAGATCCTTCGATGTTTTCCAGGGATCCCGGGTATGATC
>LGGY01000077.1 GCA_001509335.1 Fidelibacterota bacterium 46_43 | reverse complement strand
GACTTTCGGCTGAAACACCAGGAGCGAAGCGACGCTAACTTCTAACTTCCAGCTTCTAACTTCTTGAAGATAGTTGCCTGCCCACTGTTCACCTCCTGCCATCTGTGACCCCATAAACAGCAAGTGTATTGAGCACTCAACTTCTGAACAACGTCTCAATGTTTATAGGTTGAGATTGACCATTGGAATCTTTAAAATCAACCTCTTGAAAAAATAGGAGTCGATCATGCTATATGCCCTTATCATTGTTCCTCTTGGATCAGTAGCGGCCCTGTTTGTGGCTTGGCTGATGTATCATTGGATTTCCGGTCAAAACGCGGGACATGAAAGAATCCAGGTTATCGCCGGATATATCCGGGAAGGTGCCATTGCCTACCTGAAGCAACAGTATAAAACCTCAGGAATCTTTTTTCTGGTGGCCTTTGTCCTTTTACTCATTTTTGCTTTTGGATTTGGTGCCCTTTCGGGGTTTGTCCCTTTTGCTTTTTTAACAGGTGCGTTTTTCTCCGGTCTCAGTGGGTTTATTGGCATGATGACATCCACCAAAGCATCCAGCCGGACAACCCATGCTGCCGGTACATCCCTGAACGAAGCCCTGAAAATTTCCTTCCGGGGTGGATCTGTCCTGGGCTTGGTGGTCGTTGGGTTGGGACTCCTGGATATTATCGTCTGGTTTGTGATTTTGGAGATGACGGTGAATATCCCCAATCCCGTGGAAAAGCTCCAGATTATCACCACCACCATGTTGAGTTTCGGTTTTGGTGCCTCGGCACAGGCTCTCTTTGCCCGTGTCGGTGGTGGTATTTTTACTAAGGCAGCCGATATGGGAGCAGACCTGGTGGGTAAGGTGGAGGCGGGAATCCCTGAGGATGATCCCCGGAATCCAGCCGTGATTGCCGACAATGTAGGGGATAATGTAGGGGATGTCGCCGGTATGGGGGCGGATCTTTACGAATCTTATGTCGGATCCACACTGGGTGCCGCAGCCCTGGCTGTCAGTGCTTTTGCGGGGACAGATTTTTTGTATCAGGCTGTAACCCTGCCTATGATCATTGCTGCCCTGGGAACACTGGCATCTATTTTCGGGATCTATATCGTCAGGACCAAAGAACAGACGGAACAGATTGGGTTGCTGAATGCCATCAATAAAGGTATCAATTTTTCGTCCATTCTGACCCTGGCGTTCAGTGCTCTTGTGATCCATTTTCTTATACCTGGTTATTTCTGGTCCCTCTTTTTACCCATTATTTTCGGCTTGGCGGTAGGTGTGGCTATTGGATATTCCACGGATTACTATACGAATGCCGCATTCTCCCCCGTGAAAGGGATTGCGGCGCAGGCCCGGACAGGCCATGCCACGGTGATTACGTCCGGACTCTCTGTCGGGTTTATTTCGACAGCTCCCACTTTCTTCTTTATTATTGTAGGCATGTTTTTAGCATTCTGGACCGGTGGCGGATTTCAGAATTTCTCTTCCGGTCTTTTTGCCATTGGACTTGCTTCCGTGGGGATGCTTTCCACACTTGGCATCAACCTGGCAACAGACGGATTCGGTCCCATTGCCGATAATGCCGGTGGACTGGCGGAAATGGCGGAAATGCCCAGCCAAACCCGGCAACGGACCGATGCCCTGGATGAACTGGGGAATTCCACCGCTGCCCGGGGAAAGGGTCTCTGTGTCGGGGCGGCAGCTCTCACAGCGATCACCCTTATTGCCGCCTTTATCGAAACAATCCGCGCCGCTCTGATGGGAATGAATGTGGATATTATCTCCCTGGATGCCGTGAATATCCATATCAAGGATGCCAATGTCCTGCAAATCCTGGATTACCTGGGAGCGTCTATCATGGATATCCGCTTTATTATCGGACTCTTTATCGGAGGGATTCTTTGCACCTCTTTTATCAGTAAAACCATTGATGCTGTCTCCCGGGCAGCCGGGGAAATGATTGATGAGGTCCGCCGGCAGTTCCATGAAATTAAAGGCGTGATGACCGGTGAAACACCTCCCGACTACAGCAGTTGTGTGCGCATATCCACACTGGCTGCCCAGAAAAAAATGGTAACTCCCGCCATGATCGTGATTTTGACGCCAATTGTAACCGGACTCCTCCTGGGTCCCATTGCCGTCATCGGACTCCTGTTGGGTAATCTGTTGGTGGGTATTATTTTGGCCATTTTTATGGCAAATGCCGGCGGTGCCTGGGATAATGCCAAAAAATATATTGAACGGTCCAAATCAGCACTCCGCTTTCAGATTGAGGATGGGATCAAAGCTATCTCGCGGCAGGGGCTCTGGCCTTTTTACCTGACACATGAAACCAACCGATTTCTGTACGAGCTGGTAAATCTGAATCCCCTGGCCTTTTCCATCGATGAAGAAGTCTCCGATTATATGGGGCACATTATCGAATATGTCCAGGATGAATATGTAAAACAGGAAAAAGATCTGAAACCTCTCATAGACTGCTACGGTTCCCGGAATGTCAAACCCTCTGAGGATGAAACCCTTCATGAACTTTGGGAAAAACTGAACCGGGACGATAAATTTATGTTCCGAGAATTTCTGAAACTCTCTCAGGAGGATCATGGAGTTTTGATGGAAATGCGCGAGACAAATGCGAAATTCAGGACGGTGATGGAAAGTTACCATGCTGCCGTGACGGGCGACACCGTGGGAGATCCTCTGAAAGACACTAGCGGCCCCTCTTTGGATATTGCTATTAAATTGGCAACAATGGTCAGTATTATTACGATCGGACTCATTCTGCGGTTTAATCTGGCCCAGTATTTATAAACCGGCCTTTATGATATGTTGTGGATATCACAAAGAGGCAGTTTTTACTGCCTCTTTGTCTTTATTCTCAATAAAAAAATTGAAAAGTATCATGATCATGTTATATTTAAGGGCGTTTTTGTAACTGTGAAGCTATTCACAGGATTTAACACACATCACATTCTTCCGCTGAAAAATGTGGTAATTTCTGTTAAATGAATTCAATATGGAGATATCGATGAATACCATGAAAAGTGCAGTATTGATAACAGCCATTCTCATGTTGGCCGGTTGTATGGAAATTAATACCAATCCCTCCCTTCCCCAATGGGAGGTGGAGGTGGATGCCCCCATCACAAAGGTGGTTGTTAAAGCAGAAGACATTATCCCCGAAGATTCCCTGATTCACAAGGAAGCTGTCGTGGGAGAGGACGGCTTTCAATATGTATTTAAAGACACAGTGCATATTGAAGAACAGGAAGTGGGAGATCAGTTGAAACTGGATGCCATGAAACTGGATGCCATCAGTCCCCAGGCCATATCCCAAAGTGTAGATGATGTTACTGTGGAAGGGACCGAGAAAAATTTTAAATCGGAGTTTGATACGGTAGGCGTAGATCCCATTACCAACAGTACTCTGTCGGAGTTGGGGAACATCGAACTGAATGATACCGATCCTGCCCTGACCCCGGCGATTACCATGACGGAAGTCTTTCCCGGTTTGCCTGCAGACGGACAGAATTATACCATCCCCCAGGGAACCGATTTTGAGCCAATTGAGAAGAATATCAAAATTGTGAACGACCTGGTGGTTGAACTGGGATATCCGATTCAGGTGGAATTGCTGAAGACAGATCTTACGCCCATTGGATCCGGTCTGGTGGCTACCTGGAATACCGGGGTTATGCCCGGAGATTCCAGCAGCCGCATTATTGATGTGTCCGGAGAAACACTCCCGGGAAATATGATTGTGCGTGTCTCGGGTAAAATTGCAGGAAGCGGCGAAGCCAGTGGTGTGGTGGATGAATCGGTCCGCAACTCCTATTTTGTCATTAAATCCCAGGCCCGGAATCTGGTCGTTTCCCAGGCGACGGCCATTGTACCGGAACAGGTCATCGATACCACCAGCTCAATTACCCTGGCGGCGGAAGAAAAAAATAAAATCCAACGGGCTGTTATTGAAGAAGGCAATCTGGGTATCACAATCCAAAACGATCTGCCGGTGAATGCCGTGATTAACCTTCAGGTCGCCTCTCTGGACGAAACACCGGATCAGAGTGGTGTACAGCCTTTTGCCAGGACCATCAGCGTTCCTGCCAATCAAAATACAGACGTGACGTACGATATCAATGATATGGCCCTGGTGATGGATGTGTCAGACCAAGCCGTTTATTATTCTTACGAAATCCGGACGGAAGATACATACCCCAACAAGGTTCCCCTGAGTAAAAATGACGATTTCCAGGTGGATATGAATATTTACGGGGTCTCCCCATCCGAGCAAATCACATTTAAACGGATTACGGGGATTGTAGAACCTCAGAATATTCTGGAAAGTGGTGAGATTGATGTCAGCTCCGCTTCGGAAATCCATGAAGCTTACATATCCAGAGGATCGATCACCATCGAAGTGGATAATCAGATCAACCTCACCAATGCAGCTCTGCCGAATCTGGTGCTGGATATGCCTGAATTTTTTAATACATCCGGTGACCCCATCCGTGAGGAACGGGAATTGGGTCCGGGATTGACCACCATAGTGATTCCGTTGGCCAATCATACCCTCGTTCCACAGACCCGAATCAGTGGGTCAGAACTGGAGCAGTTTATTACGTACCAGTCTCATGTCACAACACCGGCAGATGAATTGGGTTCTTATGACGTGACCGATTCCATCCGGGTGAAAATTCAGGTAACCGAACTGAAATTTAGTGAGGTGACCGGGAAATTCTCCCAGGAAGCCATGGTTACAGATAGTGTGATCACGTTGGATGACGACAATAAACTGGATATGGCCATCCTCCAGAAAGGAAATCTCAATCTGGTTTTTACCAATAATATCGGTGTGATTGCAGATGTTGTGTTCAACCTTCCGGAATTGTTGAAAGACGGACAGCCTTTTCGTGAAGTCATTCACCTGTCGGACGAGGCCGCTCCTCAGGAATTCATGGTTCCTTTGGATGGGTATGTTCTGGATCTGGATTACACGTCCCCTGACGTAGACCAGCAGATTGCCTACCGTTCCACTATCAGTCTTCCCGATGATTCGGTGATGACCCTCTCCCTGAATCAGGAAATCAGGGTGGATGTGGAATTGACGGATATGACCTTTACGGAAGTATCGGGATATATTGACACGGTGACGGTGGATATCGATCCCGTTGAGCAGTCCATTACCTCATTACCCGAGGAACTAAAGAATGTGGATTTTGCCGATGTCTCCATTCAGGTGGTCTTTGATTCTCAGATTGAAGTTCCGGTTTACCTGGATTTGAACATCACATCGGAAAACAAAGAAGGTGAAACCGTAGATGTCTTTGTGAGTCAAAATATTACAGACAATCCGGTGGTGGATATCCCCAACGCCAAAGATCTCATCAACATTTTCCCCAATAAAATCACCGCATCCGGCCAGGCCCGGGTTGTGGGAGAAGGAACGGTGCGCCAGACGGATGTGGTAAAAGGGGATCTTTTCCTTTCAGCACCTATCGCCTTTGAGATCGGAGATTCCGTATATGTTGAACTGGACGTGGAGGAAAT
>LGGY01000076.1 GCA_001509335.1 Fidelibacterota bacterium 46_43 | reverse complement strand
GTAAAGTGGTCGATCGCTTTATAATATTTTTCATCATCATAGAGCTGACTCCCTTTTTCATATCGCTGCATAAAGGAACCGGTTTCAACGGTTTTGGAACCGGAGCATCCCCACAGGATGAAAAGGGTGACGGAAAAGAAGAAAAAAGTCTGTTTGTAAGATTTCATAAGCCTGCCAAATCAATTTGCATGTGAAACGTTAAGCCTTGATTCCGGTAAGTCAGATTGGGCACCATGTTCATGTGTACACGGTGTGCAATGCGTTTGTTCCATTGGGTTGTACGAAAATATGCATCAAAGGCCGAAACCAGGTGATTGAACATAATGGCGGAAGTGAAATAGGTGGAACGTTTCAGCAGGTCATTGGCATCTTTTCGCATTCCGGCATAATGTTCCTGATGGGGAGATGAGCGTTGAATCACTTGATAATCAGGATCATCCTTATATTCCTGCCAGTCATCCCATCCCTGTTTGAACTGCTTGTACTTGCTGATATTTTCGTAAAAGTGATATTCTTTTTCCAGTTCGATCTGATCCCGGTATGTCTGCCAGTCTTCCCAGGTTTCGAAGGTCTGTATAAATTCAGTGAAAGTATAGCGGTGTGATCCGATGATAAGATAGACATTGTGTGTTCTTTCTGCAGCAGGATTGGTCCAGGGCTGTTCATATTCCCCGTAATAATCATCCAGCCAGCGGATGACATCCCAGTGATTATCGGCAAAAGATTTATAGTCACTTGTTTTGGTATTCCCTGCCTGATTGTAATAGACGGCGCCGCTGATGCCTGCCAGTTCGAGGGCCGAATAAAGAATTCCCCATGAATAAGATTGTGAATAAAACTGTCCGCTTCCCGGCAAAATGGCAGACATAAGCACGGCTTTTTGGGGATTTTTCTCCACCTGCCCAACCTGGATTTTCTCAATTTTTTGTCCGGACACCGTGGCAGTCAGGATCAGAAAAAGAAGGATGATACGTTTCATGGTTTTCCTTATAAGGGATCAGTCCTGTTGGGAAAGTTAAAGAGAACGGACCAATAAAACCGCCACTCTTTTCCGAAAGTGACCATCTTTCCGTTGGCTTCATCGAGCCGGCTGAAAGAATCCAGGCCATAAACGGCATCCAGTGAGATAGCCAGGGGATAATCATAAAAGGAGTGTCCTCCCAGGCGAAGTTCCATGCCCACATTTTGTTTTATGTCAAGATCTCCCAATCCGCCCCGCCAGGCATCCCCGGCCTGGTAATAGATGCCGGCATACAAGCGGTTAAAAAAGAAAGGTTCCAATCCAATGTGCATGTCCGGAATCAATGGGAAGCGATACATCCCTGTCAATACTATTTTCTGCGTCCCTTCGATGGAATAGAAGGGATAACCTTTCAGCCCCGGACGGCCCCCGCCGTAGTAATGGAAAAAACTGTCAATTTCCGTATTTTCCTGCCAACCGCTGTTGATGGCCACGCTCAATGCGCTTCGATCCGGAAAGGATATGGGAAGGAAAAGTTCGGAATTCAACTCCAGCCGGAAGGTGTTTTCACGGCTGTAGATTTCCTGAAGGGTGCTGTATTCTTCACTGATACCAAAATCCTGAAGATAGCGGTTGAAATCGTAGGCGGCGCTGAGTTTTGTGGAAAAACCGCGACGGGGATTGATATCGCTGTGCCAGTCGGGCACAATAAAATCCAAGGTCCAATCTGACTGTATCGAGGTCCCTTTAAAATAGGTATATCCAAAGGGATCGTATAAGATGCCCCGGGTTTTGTCGTAATCAGTGATGGAAGCGGAGTACTGCTGATGATTAAGGGACAGGTGAAAAAGGTGATTCATCCACCGGTATTCCATCCCTCCGATGGCTTCCCAGAGTCTGAATGAAACATCCCGTTCGAGATCCGTCAATTCGTACAGTCGCTCTGACTGGGGATCCAGGTGGTAGGTGACATAATTTCCTTCCAGATAGAGGGTCGGCAGGAGGAAATTGAAATCCAACCGGGCATAGATATCCATATCCTTATTAGCGGCGATTCCCATGGATGTATACAAATTATACTTATTCAGGACTTCATTCTGAAAGGCAGCAAAACCCAGTTTCGGTTTATTGTAATCAATCATCAGATAGGGCATGACAAAGAAACGGGAAAATTGTGAAATATAGGGTTCAGATTCAATGTGAGGCAGTTGAGTCGGATCATAATCGTTATCCGGCAGGGTGTAAGGCCGGTATACAGCATGGTCGGGATTGACCACATCAGATGGCGTAAGCCTTGCCAATTTAAAAATACCGTCTTCAAACAAGGTATACAGGATATCTCCCTTCAGGGTGCTTTCAGGATAGAAGGCTCCCCCCGTCACATTGGTCAGGAGGGATTCCTCTCCGCTTTCCAGGTCCCGGGAATAAAGGTTGAAAATTCCTGTCCGGTCCGAGGAGTAAATAACGGATTTCCCGTCTTGTGTGAAAACGGGATGGCGGTTGTCACAATTTTCTGAAGGCAACACCTGGCGTATTTCATGGGTTCGGGTATCCAGGCTGTAAATATTCCTCCCGTGTAACAAGGCCATGTCGAAGATGAGGCTTTTTCCATTGGGGGATACATCCATGTCATATACCTGTTCACCGAAAGTAAAGGATGTCAATGGTTCCACGGTGCCATCCGGAGCAACGCGGGCCAGGTTATGACTCCCGTCGTAAACGGTAATCACGTATATCTCGCCATCCCCCGAAACGGCAACAGAATACACACGGGCGTTTTCGGTGATGAATTCCGTTTCGTCCGTTTCCAGATCGTATTTTGCCAAATCGAAATAGACCGAGCCGTAGATATTGGGAAGGCGTTGTTTTACATAGTAAATATAGCGGCTGTCAGGACTCCAGGCCATATCTCCCCGGATGCGGGAGTGTTTATCCAATGGTTCCAGGTTGCCATCGTCCGTAAGCCTGAACAAATAGGTCTGTCCCAGATAATCCCTGTTTTCTGCAGCGGACACAATGGTATTTTCACCGTCGGGAGAGACTGAGGCATTAAAATAGGCAGGTCCCTTCTGCAGGAGGATTTCCCCCTTCTTTTCATGCCGGCGGATTGTTTCCGTATCCCGGAGATACCCGGCCGTGAGTGTATCCTGCCAGGCATTGTAGATCTCGCGACCGCTTTTTCCGAAAATGGACATGAAGACTCTGTTAAAGGACCAGTTTCGGGCCGAGGCGGCTGTTTCGGCTATGCGGCGGTTGATAGAGGGACCATAGGTATGGCTCAGATAACGTACAAAGGCATAACCGGTGTTGTATACAGATTCATTTCCCGTTCCCTTTTTATCAAAATATGCTGCTTCATTCCAGCTGAATAAGGTGCCGTGCAGAGCCCTGTCCCTCAAAAGCATATCTCTGTGTGAATCCCAG
>LGGY01000231.1 GCA_001509335.1 Fidelibacterota bacterium 46_43 | reverse complement strand
AGAATATTCATCGTTCCACCGATTGAAGGGGCAGCAAGGTTAACAGCTGAAAGTCCCCTTTGCATCTGGATAGAGGATGTAGCATCGGCCACACCATCCCAGTTGGACCAATAGACCCATCCGTTTTCCATATCATTAACAGGAACACCATTAATCATAATTGCCACATTCCGTTGATTGAACCCACGGACATTGATCCGGGCATCTCCTGCACCGCCACCCTGTTGCGTTGCATATACACTGGGAGTAGTATTCAGCACCATGGGAATATCCCGGCTGGCCAGGCGAAGTTCCATTTCTGCCTTCTGAATGTTTGTATATGCCACGGGTGTCTCCCGTGTGGCCCGACTGGCCATGACTTCCAGAGCACTGAGCTGAAGGGCTTCACCTTGCATTTCAACATTCTTCCGGATTGTTTCTCCATCGACCACCGTAACCGGCTCCGAAAATTTCAGGTAACCGATAAACTCCACAATTAAGGTATACCCACCGGCAGGAACTTTATAAATGGAATATGATCCATTTATATCTGTTGCTGCACCGTAGGGGGTCCCTTCCAGGTAGACATTTGCTCCAGGAAGGGCTCTTCCTGTGGCTGCGTCTGTCACTCTGCCGGTCAACGTTCCCTGACCCAAAGCAGAAACAGGAATGATCCATACCAAGATCAATCCCAGGGCAATTAGTCGTTTCAACATACCATACCTCCTTTATATTGATTGCTGTACCTTTTAATAATGCCTATAGAGTGTGTAAATACCCGATTGCAATTTAATAAAATGTATCGTCGTTGGATTGTTAAAAAGGGTACCAGTGAGAAACGTCTTCTGTGGAACCCGGATACCATCAGAGGCTCTTCCCGGTTAGAAATTGGATTTGATATATTAATCGCAAATAATAATAAGCTTCATTCAGAAAGATGGTGTGTCTTGCATTTGGAAAATTCATTTAACCGGCTTCTCTCAATATCATTTTTTTAAAATGACATGAAAATTTACAGATTTTTTATTTGGAAACAAGTGTTTCAGGGTATTGTTTGGTAAAAAATTATTCCAGCGTACAGAATTGAAGTGCCGACGGTAAAACCTTCACTTCCAGAGGCGTGACACCGAAAATTTCACCATCAGGATTACAAAATTTATCCGGAATGGTTGACGCTTTGATGTGTTTGCCCCGGTAAACCACCACACTGGGATGGGTAATGTGTGTCCCTTTAAACACCTTGGGAAAGGTTTTAAGAAGCTCCCGGCGGGAAATTTCATTCAACACCATGATTTCAATTTCACCGTCGTCCATCACGGAATTTGGACTGATTTTCATATTTCCCCCGACCCATACAGAATTGCAGAAATAACAAAAATTGGCTTTGTGGTGATACTTTTTACCATCGATATCCAGAGTCAGTTCATGAGATCTCAGTCGTGCGATTTCCCGTAAAACCCCCAGGGCATAAGCTGTATATCCCAATCCCCTCTTTTTCATAGGTTCTGAAGAGACACTCACATCCGCCACAAAGCCAAAGCCCAGGTTGTTGATAAAATAGTAATGGCTGTTTTCTGCGGTAAAACTCACCACATCCACAGGACGGGAAATATTCCGTATGATGGATTTAATGCCCTCTTCCATGGTGAAAATATTCAGATCCTTCACAAATGAATTGCCGGTCCCTACCGGCACAACAGCAACGGGGGGGATTTTTTTACCGGGATTATTCATCAAACCATTGACGACTTCAAAAAGAGTTCCATCCCCTCCCACTGAGACCAGAATATCTGTTTCATAAAGATTCAGACTTTTCACAATCTCAGTGGCATGAAAACGATAAATGGTCCTGTGGGGAATTACTTCATGACCGGTTTTACGAAGGGCTTTATGGATTTCGGGGTAACTTTTCATACCCCGTCCCCTGCCGGAATGGGGATTGAAGATAAGCTGGATTTTCATTGTTCCCTGTATTTCCTGTGTTTGACGGGTAAAATACATCATTCTTTATTTTTTTAAAAACTTTTTATCCTTAAGATTGGGCTGACATATCATGACCGGAAATAATACAACACACTCCAATCCATATTTATGGAATAGACCCCGTCCCCGTTTTTTTATCACGGGAAGCCGTGGATTTCTCGGACATTATCTGTCTGCCTATTTTCATAAACAGGGTTATTATGTCTTTGAATCCCATGCCTTTCATCTGCGGATTGATATGTCGTCCAATCTTGAGCAGGTTTTAATGCGGCTAAAACCGGACCTCATCATCCACCTGGCAGCTTTTCACCGCTGGGAGAGTCCCTCCGACCAAGAAAGGGCTTTGAAGGTGAATGTAGAAGGGACGGCCAATCTGCTGGATATTGCCGAATTGCTTCAAATTCCTGTCCTGTTTATCTCAACTGACCAGGTATTTGACGGCCGGAAAGATCAATCCTACAGCGAAAAAGATCCGGTAAATCCCCTCTCTTATTACGGCTGGCTGAAGGTTCGGTGTGAAGAACTCATCCGGAATGCCGAACTACCTGCTTACTGGATACTTCGACTGGCACCTGTCTGGAGCGAGGATGTACATATACCCTATACCCGGCAAAATTTCCTGGCAGGGATCGTCCGTGCCTTTGAGGGACAAAGCCGGGAGTGGCCTGCAACGGTTTATGGCGGGCTCATTCACCGTGAAATGGTGGCTAAAACTATAGACGGGTTATTTCACAAAGGGAAAGACGGCATATATCACCTGGCATCAGATACAACCCTGAATTATTTTGAGCAGGCCCGGTATATGGCCCGCTTTCTGGGACCCTCCAAAGAACTGATTGTCGATACCATTCGGTCTTCTTCCCCGGCGCCTCAGAATTTTCGCATGAATACGGAAAAAATTACCCGTACACTCGGGATTACGATGCCAACATTTGAAGAAGACGTAAAGAAATGGCTGAGGAAGGACTGATCAGATTCCTATACAATAACAGGGATTCGGGTTATGATGTTATGAAGTTGGAAAAGATGTTTTGATTGGATGATTGAACAGATTGGGAGATTGATTCGATTGATTCGCCAGGAGCGCAGCGACGCTAACTTCCAACTTCCAGATTCCAACTTCTTATAATGATTGATTAGATTAGTTTGATTGGATGATTGAATAGATTGGGAGATTGATTCGCCAGGAGCGAAGCGACGCCAACTTCCAGCTTCCAGCTTCCAACTTCTTATAATGATTGATTAGATTAGTTTGATTGGATGATTGAATAGATTGGGAGATTGATTCGCCAGGAGCGCAGCGACGCCAACTTCTAACTTCCAGCTTCTGACTTCTTTAATAGGATGAATAGGATTTTTTTGATTTAGTTCAGGAATTATAGGAGAGATGGAATATATGATTTCGATTAGGTAGCGCCCCCCACCCCGGGG
>LGGY01000075.1 GCA_001509335.1 Fidelibacterota bacterium 46_43 | reverse complement strand
TTCACCATTTCGATAAGGTTCAGTGCGGAGGTCCAGCCTTTGTTGCCGGCTTTTGTTCCCGCCCGTTCCAGTGCCTGTTCGATGGAATCGGTGGTAATAATTCCAAAGATCACAGGTATATCGGATTCCATGGAGAGTCGCGCCACTCCCTTGGATGATTCGGCGGTAACCACGTCAAAATGGGGAGTTGCACCGCGAATCACAGCCCCAAGGCAAAGAACACCGTCGTATTTCCCTGACTGGGCAATGGATTTAGCCACGCGGGGAATTTCCATAGCCCCGGGGACCCAATGAATGGCAATGTCGTCTTCACTGGCGCCATGCCGTTTCAGGCAGTCCACGGCGCCTTCTGTCAATTCCTTTGTAATCATGTCGTTAAAGCGGCTAACCACAATCGCTGTTTTGATTTTCTCGGCGGATAAGTGTCCTTCAATGATTTTTACCATATTACACCTTCTTTGTGTTTAAAATAATGTGTCCCATTTTATCGCGTTTTGTTTTCAAATACTTTTCATTATTGGGATTGGGGGCAATTTCAATGGGAATCCGTTCAACGATTTCCAGTCCATACCCCTGCAATCCGACAATCTTTTTGGGATTATTCGTCAGCAGTCTGATTCTCCGGACACCCAGGTCATGGAGAATCCGGGCACCCATTCCATAATCTCTCAGGTCTGGTAAAAAACCCAGTTTAATATTTGCTTCTACCGTATCCAGGCCCTGGTCCTGCAATTCATAGGCATTGATTTTATGTCGAAGTCCGATTCCCCGTCCTTCCTGCCGGAGGTAGAGAATCACGCCCCGTTTGTTTTGGGCGATCATCCGTATGGATTCGTCGAGCTGGTCACCACAATCGCAGCGGAGGGAGCCAAACACATCACCGGTCAGGCATTCCGAGTGGATACGGACCATGACCGGTTCCCCGTTGGCAATATCCCCCATGGTCAGGGCTACATGTTCCTTGTTTTCCAGATGATCCACATAAATGGAAATCCCAAATTTCCCGTATTTTGTCGGGAGTGTGGCCTGACTTATCCGTTCAATGTAACATTCATCGGTCCGTCGGTAGGCAATCAATTCTTCCACCGTAATCATCCGGATACCAAATTTCCGTGCCAGGCGTTCAAGGGCTTCGCCCCGGGCCATATCACCATCATCATCCATAATCTCGCACATGACACTCACCGGAGTGAGTCCGGCCATTTTCATCAAATCCACCGAAGCTTCGGTGTGTCCGGCCCGTCGCAATACCCCTCCCTGACGGGCAATGATGGGGAAAATATGCCCGGGCCGGCCAAGATCTTCAGCATGTGTCTCAGGATCTGCCAGAGCTTTGATGGTGGCGGCACGGTCAAAGGCAGAAATCCCGGTGCTCGTCCCCCGGATATAATCCACACTGACAGTAAAACGTGTAAAGTGGAGGGCTGTATTTTCCGTTACCATAGGATCAAGATCCAGTTCCTGCGCCCGCCCTTCCGTAAGCCCCACACAAATCAGTCCGCGGCCGTACATGGTCATAAAATTGACGGCCTCCGGGGTGATTTTCTCCGCGGCAATGATAAAATCCCCTTCGTTTTCCCGTTTTTCATCATCGACCACAATAACGAATTTCCCCTTTTGAATATCCTCAACCGCCTTTTTCACTTCTTTATAATCCATGGTATTCCTTATCTCTTTTTATATCCCCAGCTTGTTATTTTTTTTTCCAGGGGTGTCTCATTTTCTGAATTCCCGGAGAGTTGCCGTGCCACATATTTGGCCAGGATATCCACTTCGATATTGACATAGTCCCCGGTTTTTTTCAATCCCAGGTGAGTCTCCTTTAGGGTCAGGGGGATCACTGCCACAGAAAGGAACCTTCCGGTACATTCTGCCACGGTCAGGCTGATACCGTTAATGGCAATCGACCCTTTGACGGCAATATAACGCCGTAAATTTTCCGGGATTTCCAGTGTTATGACTGCTGAATTCCCTTTTTTTTCAATAGAGGATATGGAAGCAATCCCGTCCACATGTCCCTGGACAAAGTGTCCGCCAAAACGGCTATTTGCCGTCATGGCCCGCTCCAGATTCACCTGATAGCCAGGACGAAAAAACGCGAGGGTGGTTTTCCGGATGGTCTCGTGAACAGCCTGGGCCGTAAAGCCGTCATTAAGGACCGACACCACACTCAGACAGGTCCCATCCACGGCGATACTATCCCCTGTTTTTAATCCCTCCAAAACCTTATGGGCTTCAATCTGGAAAACTTTTCCTTCAGGATTCTCCGCAACCTTCCGGATGGATCCCACTTCTTCAATCAGTCCTGTAAACATGAATCAAGCCTCCCGCGGACCAGGAGATCGGGTCCGATTCGTTGAATATCTTCCCATTTCAGACGGACAGCCTGGTCCAGGTTTTTGGCAAATCCTCCAAATACCGGTAATCCTTGTCCGAGCACTTTGGGTGCTACAAAAAGCTGAAGCTCGTCACATAATCCTTCCCGGATCAGTGCGCCTGCGATCTGTCCACCCCCTTCACAAAACACGGAAGTAATTCCCTGCTCACCCAGCATGTCCAAAGCTTTCGGGATTGACACCTTTCCCGCGGAATCTTCCGGAATGGTCAGAACCTTCAACCCCCGGTCCGTCAGATATTTCAGACGTTCCGGTTCTGCATTCTCGCGCGTTAAAATCATTGTCCGTTGTGTGTAATCGTCTGTAAGGATTTTAAGGGAATCGGGCATCTTCAGGGTCTCGGCCAGAATAATGCGCCAGGGGATATAAGCATCCCGTTTGGCAGGCAATAAGCCCGGATTATCTTTAAGGACTGTTCCAAGTCCAACCATAATGCCGTCGTGTAGGGCACGTTGGGACATGACAAACTCCCGTGCCGGGGGTGAAGTGATCCACTGACTTTTTCCGGACAGATCGGCAATATAGCCGTCTGCGGTCTGGGCCATTTTCAAGGTAATCCAGGGGCGTTTTTTTTCCATGAGGGAGATAAATCCCCGGTTCAGATTACGGGCTTCTTTTTCCAGGAGTCCGGTATAGACTTTAACACCGGCATTTTCCAGCATCCGGATGCCATTTTGGTTCACCAGGGGATTAGGGTCGGTCATACTGATATAGACCTTGGACACACCGGCATTGATCACCTGCGGAGCACAGGGTGGTGTTTTTCCCCGGTGGCTGCAGGGTTCCAGTGTCACATACAGCGTGGCACCTTTTGCCTTGTCACCGGCCTGTCGAAGAGCCATCACCTCGGCATGGGGTCCGCCGAATTTTTCATGGTAGCCTTCGCCGATGATTTGATGATTTTTAACCAAAACAGCCCCCACCATGGGATTGGGACTTGTGAATCCCCGTCCCTTTGAGGCCAGGTGCAAGGCTCTTCGCATCCACTGAAAATGTGTAGTCATAAAAAAATCCCATGT
>LGGY01000230.1 GCA_001509335.1 Fidelibacterota bacterium 46_43 | reverse complement strand
GATTTTTACGAGACCTTTGATGAAGATGCAAAGATCACCTCGCGAGAGCTGGATATCGTGCTGACCTCTCGCCCCGTTTCAAAGGGCGTGCGGGTTCCAATGGCGGGCATCCCGCACCACGCTGCCGAGAATTACCTCTCCCGTCTGATCGATAAAGGCTATCACGTGGCGATTTGCGAACAGGTTTCTGACGAACCCGAAAATGGGCTTGTCCCGAGAGAGGTCGTGCGTGTGGTCACCCCCGGCACAGTGGTGGAACCGGGCTTGCTGCGCAATCAACAAAACAACTACCTGGCAACCGCTTTTTACCAGGACAATCGTGCAGGCATCGCGTATGTGGATATCTCCACCGGTGAATTTGCAGCCACTGAAATTGCTGGCAAAGATATTTTGAACCAGATTCGCTCCGAATTTTATCGCTTAAACCCAAAAGAAATCCTGTGGCCTGAGTCCTTGCCACAACCGGACAATTTTCCCGGGTACCTTTCGAGCTATGAAAGCTGGCACTTTGAATTGGGAAGGTGCACCGACCTGCTTGAAGAACATTTCGCCGTTGCCAGTCTGGATGGCTTTGGTTTGCGGGGAAAACCAATGGCTGTGCGAACTGCAGGTGCGATCCTGGCATACTTAGAAGACACCCAGCGCCAATCACTGAAGCTTCTCAATGACCTGAGCACTTATACCCTGGATGAATTCATGGTGCTGGATGCAGAAACACGGCGCAATCTCGAATTGACCGAGACCATTCGCACGGGCAAAACCCAGGGGTCCTTGTTGAGCATTTTGGACGAAACCCAAACGCCCATGGGCGGTCGTTTACTGCGGCAGTGGGTCAGCAAACCACTGTTGAATGTTCAGCAAATTCGAAAACGATTGGATGCCGTTGAATACTTTTTCAAAAACGGCCTGGTCCGTGTTGAAGTCATGGAAACGCTCAAGGATATCGACGATCTTGAACGCCTGACGAACCGGGTGCTTTCCGGTCATGCCATTCCCAGAGACCTGGTCGCAATGCGGGAGAATTTGGCACGGATACCAGCGCTAAAAGACATCTTTCCTGAAGATATAAAGGGCATTGCAGACATATTAAATAAGATCCATTATTGCAAAGACCAATTTGCATTATTAAAAGCCGCCGTTCAGGATGACCCCCCAGCAACTCTGTCTAACATTGGGATCATCCGGAAGGGTTTTTCGGCAGAACTGGACAACGTGCTGGACTCATCCAAGCACGCCCGTGAATGGATTGGCAAACTCGAAAAAACCGAGAAAGACCGCACCGGCATAAAATCCTTGAAGGTCGGTTTCAATAAAGTTTACGGCTATTACATCGAGGTCACCAAAACAAATACCGACCTGGTACCTGAAGAATATATCCGCAAGCAGACCCTGGTGAATGCCGAGCGCTATATCACCCCTGAGTTGAAGGAATACGAAACCCTGGTCCTGAACGCAGAAGAGCAGATTCATGATATTGAATTGCGTGTATTTGCCCAGGTTTGCGAGGAATTAGCGCAAGGAGCAAAAGATTTGCTGGAAACTGCACGGGGCATTGCTGAATTAGATGCTTATGTTTCCCTAGCTGAAACGGCTGCCCTGAACGGCTATCAACGGCCTGAAGTGGTGGAAGAAAAATGCCTTGAAATTGAGGATGGGCGCCACCCGGTTGTAGAAAAACTTCGAACCTCTGAACGCTTTGTGCCAAATGATGCCATCATGGATGAGGGAGAAATCATCCGGATCATCACCGGCCCAAATATGAGCGGTAAATCAACCTTCTTGCGACAGGTTGCCCTGATCGTGCTAATGGCGCAGATGGGTTCCTTTGTGCCGGCAAAATCGGCAAAAATTGGCCTGGTGGATCGCATTTTTACCCGGATTGGTGCCCAGGACGAAATTCACGCCGGGCAATCGACCTTCATGGTTGAGATGATCGAAGCTGCCAATATCTTACACCACGCCAGCGAACGCAGCCTGCTGATATTGGATGAAATTGGGCGGGGCACCAGCACCTATGACGGCGTCTCCATTGCCTGGGCGATGGTTGAATTCATTCACAGCCATCCGGATTTAAAAGCCTATACCTTATTTGCAACGCACTATCATGAACTGACCCAGTTAGAAGCACTTTTCCCCGGGGTGCGAAATTATAACGTGGCGGTATCAGAGTCCGATGGCAGCGTGGTGTTCCTGCATAAAATTATCCCGGGTGCTGCTGACCGCTCCTACGGCATTCATGTGGCACAAATTGCCGGCTTACCCAAACCCGTCATCCAGCGCGCCAACGAGATTCTGCAGCAATTAGAGACCACCTCGGGTACAACCAAAGTGCGACAAGAATCCACCCAGAAACAGCTGACCCTTTTCCCTGAAAACAACCCCCTGGTGAAATCCTTCAAAGAGCTCGACATCAACAGCCTGACGCCCATCGAAGCCCTGAACCTGCTCTACGACTGGAAGCAGCGCTATTTCTCTGATGGGGAATAAAAGTGAAAATTTAATTTCCTGATCTTGCAAATTAGAACGATAATAACCGTTCTGTCATTGCAAACAAAATGACTGCATAAAAGGACTTATGATTTTGTTTTCCTTGGTTTTTATGGTATTTGTTAATTAATAGACAAAATGAAAGGAAATAAAAATGACAAATTTGATCCAGGAAAAATGCGTACCTTGCGAAAGTGACATTCCCCTAATGAAAAAAGATGAAATTGCAGAATTCCTAAAAGATGTTCCTGAATGGAAGTTGGTTAAAAAAGATGGCGTTAAACACCTCAAGCGTACCTTCAAATTCAAGGATTTTGCAGAAGCACTTGTGTTTACCAATAAGGTCGGAGAAATCGCAGAAGAAGAAGGTCATCACCCGGTTATTAAGCTAACCTGGGGGCGTGTGACCGTCGAATGGTGGACCCATAACATCAATGGTCTCCACAAAAACGACTTTATCATGGCTGCCAAAACAAGTGAAATTTTCGATGTCTGATATATTGTAATAAAAAATCGAATAGCAACATTCAAGTTTTTGATTGAAATATAAGTGACCATCAGATCGATAATTCTGCCGGTATAATGTCCAACAGACGCTTTCCGTCGACATGATTTACAAAACGACATACAGGAGGAAGCGATAATGACAGATGAAAATAATTCCATGAAAAAGTCCCACGTTGGGATGGGGATTGTATTTGGGTTTATTTTTGGTGCTGCCATAGGCTTTGGTTTAGACAATTTTGTTTTGTGGATAGGGATTGGGATGTCTCTCGGAATTGTTGTTGGCGCAATCCTGGACATGAACCAGACCAAGAAAAAATCGGAGGATCAAGAAAGTTCCGAATAAATCCATAATAAATTGAATAATTGAGAATAGAGGACACTATCCTGAAATTCAATCAGGATAATGTCCTTATATTTTTCAAATATTTTGAGTTAAATCCCAGCAATAAAAGAATAG
>LGGY01000229.1 GCA_001509335.1 Fidelibacterota bacterium 46_43 | reverse complement strand
CGTTACAGGCGCCTTCAATATACACAAACGCTGTCAACTATCAGCCGTGAAGTGATGGATATGTATGAGTCCTACGAGAATTTTGACCACTCCTTCCGAAGCACTGTTTCCACACTTGCGTATGTGAAGGATAATGTCCTGTGGTCCTATACGGCTCCCATGGACGGAACCCGCTGGAGAACACAGTTTGATTTTTCACCCAATATCAGTACGGAATCACCGGCTTTTAAAACCCTCTCACTGGATTTCAGAAAATACTGGAAATTCAATTTCGATTATCACATCGGTTTTCGTGTGACCGGTGGATACTCCTGGGGAAGGAACCCCCAGACATTTCTCATTGGTGGTGTGGATAATTGGCTCAACTATCGCTATAATGCCAATGCTCCCATCTTCGGTTCTTCGTCGGAAAATTTCAGTGATGATATGACCCTTTATTACTTTTCCCGATTCGTCACACCGGTCCGGGGAACTCCTTATTTTGCCAAATACGGAGATAAATTCACGGTGGTCAATGCCGAATTTCGCTTCCCCTTCCTGGAATATGCAAAATTCCGTTTCCCCCTGCCGGTGAATCTGTGGCAAATCCGGGGTGTGCTTTTTATGGATGCGGGTACGGCCTGGTATGACGATTTAACCCTGATTAAGGATCCGGATCTGTGGCCCTTTAACAATACATTTCAGGATCTCATTGCTTCTACGGGAACAGGCATTCGTATTTACCTTGGCTATTTCCTGCTACGTATCGATATGGCCTGGGAATATGATGGTAACGGTTTTTCAAAACCCCGCTATCTCTTTTCTCTAGGAGGGGATTTCTAAATGGCTGACGATACCGGAGCCCGGCTTTTATGAGAATTCCGAAACTTTATGTCTATATTTTTAGAGAACATCAGGGACCTTTTTTTGCCGCGATTCTGGTGTTGGCTTTCCTTTTTATCTCAAATCTGCTCATGACAAGCCTGGATAAGTTACTGGGAAAGAACCTGGGTTTTGTGGCTATCGAATATATTTTATTGAACCTCGCATGGATCCTGGCCATGGCGGTCCCTATGGCGGTTCTCATTTCTACACTCATGGCTTATGGCCGTTTGGGGGAAGATAACGAAATTACAGCCATGCGGGCTTCAGGTATTAGTTTTGCGTCCATTATACGGCCGTCTCTTTTTTTCGCCTTTATAGTGATGTTAGGACTTCTGTATTTCAACAATTATATCCTGCCGGATGCCAACCACCGGGCACGGCTTTTAAAACGGGCAATTTATCAGAAACATCCCGATCTGAATATCAATGCGGGATATTTCCTGTATGATATTCCCGATTATACCCTTTTCATCCGGCAGAAGGAGGGAAATACCCTAAAAGAACTGCTCATTTATCATACTTCTCCTGAAGGACAGCATATTACCATCTGGGCCCATACCGGAAATCTATCCACCCAGGGAACCCGCGTGATCCTGGATTTGCAGGAAGGTGAAATCCATGAGTATCCCGCTGAAAAAGATGAGGAATACAGGATCCTGCATTTCGAAAAACACCGCATTACCATTCCCGTGGATGAAATGTCCCTTCAAAGGAAAGAATCGGATCACCGGGGAGACCGGGAGATGGATATTGCGGAGATGATGGCCATGGTCCGGGATTACCGGGAACGGCAGGAAGGGATCCAAGACAGGATTAAATCGGAGATGGCCCGGTGGGGCGCAGATACAACAGTCTTTGATATTAAAAAGTTTGAAGCTCACCTGAAAAACCGGATAACCGTTATCGAGGAAGATTCTATCGCAAGTAATCCCCGGAAAACTGCGGTTTATAAACAGCAAATCAGAACCCTGAAAGCCCTGCAGAAACGGCTGGATACGGATATGAAAATCCTCCAGGCTTATAAAATGCAGGAAAATAAATATTTGGTAGAGATTCATAAGAAGGTATCCATGCCGGTTGCCTGCATTATTTTTGTGTTGGTGGGAGCTCCGCTGGGAATCATCACCCGTCGGGGAAGTATGGGGGTCGCGGTTGGTGTGAGTGTGGTCTTTTTCCTGGTATACTGGGCATCCCTTATGGGTGGGGAACGGCTGGCCGACCGGGCTATTATTTCTCCCTGGATTGCTATGTGGTCCTCCAACATTGTCTTCGGACTCCTGGGAATTTTCCTGGTGTGGTACGCCATCCGTGAACAAGTCACCCTGAAAATATTCAGAAAATCCATAGAAAACGAGAGTAGTGAATCATGATGATTATCCATCACGGCGTAAAACCTGTCATTCATCCCAACACAATCCTGTTACCGGAAATCACGCTGATCGGCGATGTTAAAATCGGCGAATATTCTTCTGTGTGGTTTCGTTCGGTCCTCCGGGGGGATATCCACTATATTCGCATCGGAAAAAATTCTAACCTCCAGGATGGTGTTCTGGTCCACACCGGGACAGGTGAATACCCCGCCCTGATAGGTGATGATGTGACCATAGGTCATGGTGCCATAATCCATGGGACAGATATCCGGGACAGGGTCCTTATTGGCATGGGTGCCCTGTTGTTAAACGGATCTGTTGTAGAAGAAGGAGCCATCGTAGCGGCAGGTGCTGTTGTCCGGGAACAATTTACCGTCCCTGCCCGAACCCTGGTTGCCGGTGTGCCGGCGAAAGTAGTCCGGGATGTGACGGATGAAGAATATGAAAAAATTCTGAATTCAGCACATCATTACCGTGAACTGGCAAAATCGTATCTTATAACAAATCAGGAGACAGACTGATGTTACCCTATTCGTTGATTGAAAAAAAACAGGCCGGCAAGGCACTCACTTGCAAAGAGTGGGAGTTCTTTATCTCCGGTTTTTTATCTAAAGACATCCCTGCATACCAGATGTCCGCCATGTTAATGGCCATCTATTTTCGTGGACTGGAGGATGAGGAAGTATTAAACCTGATTGATATCGTCATTCAAAGCGGGAAAAGAATATATTTTAAACACAAAGATATCTTTTATGCTGATAAACACAGCACCGGCGGTGTTGGAGATAAAATTTCACTGATTCTTGCCCCCCTGGCGGCAGCCTCTGGCAGGGTAAGGGTTCCCATGATTTCCGGAAGAGCCCTTGGGCACTCAGGCGGCACCCTGGATAAACTGGAAAGTATTCCCGGCTTACGGACCAATCTGACATTGAAAGAATTTCAGGAACAGACGGATAGAATCGGCTGTGCCCTCATTGGACAAACAAGTGAAATTTGTCCTGCGGATAGAGAATTGTACGCTCTCCGGGATGTGACAGCGACCGTCCGTTCTATTCCACTCATTTGCATTTCAATTCTGAGTAAAAAAATCGCCGAAGGGATTCAGGGACTTGTTTTGGATGTAAAATCCGGTAACGGTGCTTTTATGCAAACGGAAAAAGACGCCAAAACTCTGGCATCAAAATTGAAACACTTTGGAGAAGCCGGCGGGCTGAAAGTCACCCCTGTGATCACGGATATGAACCAACCCCTGGG